>CAYRIF010000278.1:0-4875 GCA_964424205.1 uncultured Roseivirgaceae bacterium
AATGGTGGATCACCCAGTCAATATTAACCGTATAGTCGTAATGGCGCATGGCATCAATCAGTGATTGGTCATTTTGATATTTCTCAGGTAACTGTTTGAATTTTGTCCAGATATTAACCGTATTGTTTTCTTTCATAAAATCAATCAATTCCTTTTTGTATTTCTCTTCGAAATTGGTCATTAATTTACTTTTCTTACCCGTCGCATGGTCCTTGCCCGCTGCTTGCCAATACATATGTTCGAAGGCATGCTCATAAGGTGTATCCCTGTCAATGTTCGCTCTAAACCGATAATCAATAAGATTAATCAACTCTGTGGAGGCTATTTCTATCATCCTGTATTGTGCACTTTGAAATCCACTGGCTGGGGTTAAGGTATCTCTAAATTTCATGTATTGTGCTACTTCCATGCCTTCGCCCATGATGTCAAATGAGTTGGAAAGCATATCAAAATAGCGAGAAACCCGCATGAGGTGCATGACAAATTTATCAGGCGCAATATTTTCTGTTTGTGCGATTTGCGAGATTTCCCACAGAATCATTTTAAACAATAATTCATTGATTTGGTGGTAGATGATAAACACCATTTCATCAGGAAGTTGCGTTCGTTGTGTTTGTAAACTCAGGAGTGCATCCACCTGAGCAAAGTCCCAATAGGTCATCGGTTCGGCATGTAGGAGCCCTGATAAATGTACATCGGGATCTTGTCCCATGGCTTTGTATTTTTTGTCTATCGCTTTTAGTAATTCTTCTCTGTTCATAATTTTTTTTGATTGTAAACCTTACAAGTTTTCCCTCGTGTTCTGAAGCCTTGGCATAGGAATGAAACCTGTTAGGTTTGTAATGATAAATATGATAATAGATATTCTGTAAATAGCTATTAAAATAGCTACAGCAGCGATAAATTAAGAAAAAGGAGATTTGATATTAATATATTCACCGATGCCACTAAGAAAATGTTTTATTAAGCAGTGATGGTTTTTAAAGATTTTCATCCATTAAAGCGTTTTGAAGATTGAGTGAATTAAGTCTTCTATTTTGTTTTCTTTTATCAATAATCTAACATCATTATTTTTCATAATATCCTTAATAAATTCATCTTGCTTCATTCCTTTTTTCCATGCTTCAGAATACCTGATATTACTAAAAGAAACCTGAGAATATAGCGGCATGTATTTGTCAGGATATAATTTCTGAATGCTTCGCTCGAATGCCTTTTGTAATAGAAATTCTGGATTGGCCACGTAATCACGCATGACATAGTAATTATGCAGCGACAGATCTTGAACGGCATCACCATCCGGTTTTCTTAGTACTTGATATTCCTCGAAAATTTTATCCCAATCATGTCCGTCAGCCAATTCATTTTTTTGCATCAAGTCCCACATCACCGAGCAATCTTCAAAACCTGCATTCATCCCTTGTCCGTAAAACGGGACGGTAGCATGCGCCGCATCTCCCATCAGTGCTGCTTTACCAATTGTCCATGGATAGCATCTAATAATCGCTAAAGACGATAAAGGATGATCTTCCCATTGGTCACCAATTTCTGGCATTAGTTTATAAAAATCAGGGAACTTGGTTTCGAAAAAATCATTGACTTTCTCCTTGCTATTCAGTTTGTCAAACGAACTAGCATGTCCAGAAAAGGGTAAAAACAAAGTGCAGGTAAAGCTGCCGTCTTCATTGGGCAAGGCAATGAGCATATACCTACCTCTTGGCCAAATGTGTAAGGTGTTCATGTCTAGTTTATAGCTGCCGTCTTTATTGGCAGGCAGCAAAATCTCTCTGTAGCCATCCTGGATATATTTCTGTGAATAATCAAACCTGTCCGACTTTTGCATGGCGTTGGTTCTGATGGCAGAAAATGCACCATCTGTTCCGAAAACTAAGTTGGATTTATGTTCATAAGTATTGCCGGTTTCGTAATCTTTTAAATAAACGATGCCGTTTTCTAAATCGGCACCAACACATTTTTGATTGTACTTTATTTCGGCATCGCCATCTGTTTCGGCAATGTTCATTAAGGCGCAATTGATGCCTGCACGAGAAACAGAGTAAATTGCCTGCCCTTCTTGTCCATAAGGTTGGTACGTCAATGCGCCTTCCATATCATGCATGGTTCTACCGTACATAGGGATGGCTATTTTTTCAATTGCCTTTTCTACACCTGCATTTTTAAAAGCTTTCCAACCTCTTACCGACAGCGCTAAATTGATGGATTTTCCTGCAGCGATGTCGGTTTTTCGCAAGTCACTTCTACGCTCAAAAATAGTTACCGTATACCCTGCTTTAGACAGATAGACTGCCCAAAGGGAGCCAACTAATCCTGCGCCAATGATGGTTGCTGTCTTTTTCAATGTTATGCGTTATTTTTTCTTTAAACCAAGTTCTACCAATCGTTCTTGCAAATATTCTCCAGCAGTCATATCACTAAACTGTTTTGGATGTGCTTCGTCAACGGTGTCTGGCAGACAGGTCAAATCCATATCAGATCTTGGATGCAAGAAAAACGGCATGGAGTAGCGCGCTGTTTTTAAGAGCTCTGGGTCGGGACAAATGACCTGATGCGAGGTGGATCGCAACTTGCCATTGGTCAATCGCTGCAGCATATCACCCATGTTGATAACGATTTGATTAGGCTCTGGAGAAACGTCAATCCACTCGCCTTCAAGGGTTTTGGCTTGCAATCCCTTAGCGCTAGCACCCATCAGTAATGTGATGAGGTTGATGTCTTCATGCGCTGCTGCTCGTACCGCATCTTTGGGTACATTGCTAATGTCTTCGATAGGATAGTAATGTAATAACCGAAGAATACTATTACCATTATGGATTTTTTTATCGAAATAATCTTCCTCTAATTCAAGGTACAGCGCTATTGCTCGCAATAAATTCCTACCTGTATTTTCGAGGGTTTTATAAACTTCCAGTCCGTATTTCTCTAAATCAGGCACTTCATCTGCCCATATGTTATCAGGATATTCATTTTTGATGGGGTCTCCATCCATTACTTCTTGTCCAATATGATAATATTCTTTCAAGTCTGGCGTACTCCTGCCCTTGGCACTTTCCTTATTTTTGGCAATATACCCTCGTTGTCCAGCGATTGCAGTGTCTTCATATTTCTGCTTGGTCTCATCATCTAATGCGAAAAAAGATTTACTTGTATTAAACAGATTATTTTTCAGATGAGCAGCAACTCCATGATTGGCTACAATGGCAAAACCAATTTCAGCAAAGGCATCCCCTATTTTTTTTATGAATGCCGCTTTTTTTTCTGAATTTCCTGAAATGAAATCATTATAATCTACAGTGACAATGCTTATTTGACTCATGGGTTTAAGAATTTACTATTAGTTTCTATTACAAATTTTAGTGAGTGAAGTTGCGCTTAAATATCATAAAAACACGACTTAGGATTATAGGATATAAGACTTAAGACCACTCCAATTTGAAGAAAATGACTTGTCTAATTTTCAATAATCTTATGTCTTTCGTTCTATGTCATTCCTTTTAAGTTAAATCATAAACTATCTGCTCAAATAATCAGTAGTACCAATCGTTGAACGATTCTCTCACTACGTAATTATAGTATAAAATACTTTGAAATTACAATTACTTGTAAAATATATGAAGGCATTAAAAATACCGTCTCCGTGGTCTGTGTCTTCTAAGACCATTTTGTCAAAATGCTGACTCTAGCCCCCATGGTCTGTGTCCTCACCATAGTTGTTAACTTAAGGGTGGATGCAATCATGTTTTAACATGAATTTACGCTGTCAGAATGCCCTGAAAGGGTGCTAGCTGACTTTTTTGCCATAGCAAAAATAGAACATTTAAAACAGGCAACGCTCTACTTTGCAGTTCTGGCTTCGTTGGGGCAGATTTTATCCAACAAATATAATTCAAAGAGGACATTTAGAAGTGTTCTGTGAGGACACAGACCACGGAGAAATGAGAAAAAATACCTTTAAATCCCATTAAGTTAACGACTATGGTGTCCTCACAGATCGTTATTCAAACATATATTACAATTTTTAGGATGCCTCAGTTACTTCTTCAAAATGCTAAGCATCATCAGTGAAAACACAGACTATGAAATAAATAAATAATCTAAAGCGTCCCCCTTCTTTCTTGCTCCGCCTCTATTGATTCAAATAATGCTTTGAAGTTTCCCTTGCCAAATGACTGCGCTCCTTTTCTTTGAATAATTTCAAAAAATAAAGTTGGCCTGTCACCAACAGGTTTAGTAAAAATTTGGAGGAGATAGCCTTCTTCATCTCGGTCTACTAAGATTCCTAAATCTTTGAGAGCTAACAAATCCTCATCAATGTCACCTACTCTGTCTAAAACTGTATCGTAGTAAGAACCGGGAACATACAAGAATTCCACGCCTCTTTTAGTCATCTCTTCTACAGTTTCCAAAATGTTGTTAGTGGCGATGGCAATATGCTGTGCGCCTGGACCGTTGTAAAAATCCAAATATTCTTCAATTTGTGATTTCTTTTTACCTGCTGCAGGTTCATTAATTGGAAATTTCACGCGTCCATTTCCGTTGGTCATCACTTTGCTCATCAGGGCAGTGAATTGCGTGGAAATATCTTTGTCGTCAAAAGTAATGAGGTTGGCAAATCCCATGGTTTCGTTATAGAATTTTGCCCATACATTCATTTCTCCCCAGCCGACATTACCCACCATGTGGTCAATATATTTTAGCCCAACGGACTTAGGGTTGAAATTTGATTCCCACTTCTCAAATTTTGGAAGAAATATGCCATTGTAATTTTTACGCTCTACAAAAATATGTACTGTATCACCATAGGTGTGTATTCCTGATTTAACCACCTCTCCATTATCATCCTTTTCTGTCATTGGT
>CAYRIF010000279.1:0-4743 GCA_964424205.1 uncultured Roseivirgaceae bacterium
GAAAAACAAAAATGGGTTGAAGTCTAAAGTGTTTGGTTTTTTGTTTTGGATAGAGGAGAAGTTGCTAAGGAAAGCTGCCGTTACAAGTACAATTAGTGTTGGAATGATGGAAAAGCTTCAAAGTAAAACCGGCAAAATCCCTTATTATTTTCCAAACTGGGTAAGCCCTGTAAAAATCAATCCAGAAACAGCAACTAGACATGCCCTTTTAACCTCTAAAAAATTTAAAATATTATACTCTGGGAATATTGGGGCAAAGCAAGACTGGGCATTTTTTATGAAAACTGTTGCCCACTTTAAAAATGATACTACTATTGAATTTATAATAGTGGGAGATGGTGCCATGAAAGGTTGGCTGCTTGGTGAAACTAAAACACACACAAATATCAAACACTATGATCCAGTAGCCTTAAATGAGCTGTCAAGCTTGCTCTGCAGTGCTGATCTGCATGTTCTATTTCAAAAAAGCGATGTGATTGACACTGTTATGCCCTCCAAATTACTTGGGATGATGTCAAGCGGCACACCTTCTGTTGTGACTGGTAATTTGAAGTCAGAGGTTGCAAAAGTATTTGAGGAATCAGGTGCTGGCTATTTTCATGATGCCAATGATTTTGTTGGTGTTACAGGTAGCATCCTTAAACTAAAAAATGACCAAACACTGTCTGCTAAAAAAGGGGTGATGGCAAGGGATTATGTGATTGGGAAATTTTCAGAAGATGCTGTCATGGCAGATTTTGAAAATAAAGTCAAATAGATGTTAAATGAATAATAATAAAACGCTAAAATTAGTAGATCACGGTATTTCTATAGCCCTCATTTTAATGGCGGCCTTTCCTATTATGCCTAATAATCTAAAAAATATTGGGTTCATTGTCTTGTTGTGCTTTTCATTGACAAAGTATGTTGTCTTTGAGAAAAAGAAACCAAAAATCAAAGCGTTTTTCATAAATGCTAGCCTCTATCTGGTATATTTATTAAGCCTGTTTTATACTGATGCGTTTGGTATTGCTAGTCAAAAACTAGACACCGCTATCACATTAGCCATCTTTCCTTTTATCTTTTTTATCCTTAGACCGCTCGATAATAAAAAGTTCCATGTTAAGAGGTTTGCTCCAATATATTATATCTCTTCCGTTGTTTACTCATTAGTTGTAATTACTAACCTTTTCTATAACTATGGGATTCAACTATA
The DNA here is from genome assembly GCA_964424205.1 of uncultured Roseivirgaceae bacterium. Taxonomy (GTDB): domain Bacteria; phylum Bacteroidota; class Bacteroidia; order Cytophagales; family Cyclobacteriaceae; genus CAYRIF01. Next base: position 1,196 of record CAYRIF010000279.1, read on the forward strand.
TTCCGATTCATGGTTTATTAGGAATACTATTATTGAAATTCCTTTAATCCGCCAACATCCGATTTACGCTTCTTTAATTATTAGTTTAGGGATTCTGTTTTCTTTTCCGTTCTTTGCTAAAAAGAACAAGGGTTATATAAAAGTTTTAGTTGCTTTAGTAAACCTACTATTAATAATAGTGTTAGTTTCATTGGCTTCTAAGGGTGTTATCATCGCATTGGTATTTGCCTCAATAGTCTACATTTTTCTTAACATGGAAAGAAAAAAAGCAAAGGCTATTTCAATTATTATAATTATAGCCTCCTTTATAATATCTGTATTCTATTTTCCCCCATTTGTCCAAAGATTCAAAGATTTAAAAGAATTGGGAAAACTAGAAATCAAACTAAACAAATATAGCTCTACCAGTATTAGAAAAGGGATTTACTATTGTTCAACTGAGAAAATCAAAGACAACTGGCTCTTCGGATATGGCATTGGTGATGTACAACTTGCGCTAAACGATTGTTATAAAACCATCGATGATGGTATTTTTAACAAGTTTGATTATAATTCTCACAATCAATATTTAGGAGTGCTGCTAACCACAGGAGTTTTTGGCTTATTTGCCTTGTTACTGATGTTAGCATCAAATTTACACCTCGCTATAACCAATAAAGATTGGGTTTTTCTTTCTATTCTTGTGCTCTTCATCGTCAGTTTCTTAACAGAAAATATACTAGAAAGACAGTCTGGCGTGGTTTTGTTCTCTTTTCTATTGTCCTTCTTTGGAAGTCGGTATAGTGACAATCTCTAACAACTCGCAATGATTCCTTTTTGGTTTCACATAATTTGCTGCCTAACCAAGGTATATATACGTTCAATAATTTCTACCGTTTTTAAGCCGTCGTACCCATTGGCTGAAATAGCCGCATCATTTGATAAGACATCTATCAAATTTGCATAAACTTCTCCATGATTCGACATCGACCCTTGGTACTGCCCATAATTATTTGCCGTATTCCCTACAGGCAGGTTTTTAATTTCAAAGTTTTCGATGTTTTGGTATTCCAGTTCATTTAAATACTGCCCGCCGATTTTTACTGTTCCTTTTTCACCAAAAATAGTCAATGAGCCTTCCATATTTTTCCCATAACTATTCACCGTATAATTAATAGTGCCTAATGCACCATTACAGAACTTTAAAATAACAACGCCAGTATCTTCAAATTCAATGATACCTTGATGTGATGAGTTGGCAACCATTGCCTCCACTTCCGCAACGTCGCCAAACATCCAATAGAGCAAATCTATAAAATGGCTAAACTGTGTGAACAGTGTTCCGCCATCCATGTCCAGAGTTCCCTTCCATGAATTTTTATAATAGTCCTCATTCCTGTTCCAAAAACAGCTTAGTTGAATGCTCAATATTTTTCCTAACCTGCCCTCGCCTATTGCTTTTTTTACTGCTGCTACAGGAGGGTTAAACCTGTTTTGTTTGATTACAAACAATCTTTTATTCACTTTTTCTGCCTCTTTAATCATCTCCCGAGCGTCATCAACATTAATAGCTAATGGCTTTTCACATAATACATGCTTGTTGGCTCGCAATGATTGAATGGAATGCATGGCATGTAAACCATTCGGGGTACATACAGCAATGACATCAACCCCAGACTCACTTGCTAGCATTTCTTCAATGGTATAATATGCCTTAGCACCATATTCTTTTGCTAAAGTATCTGCCTTGCTATGGTCAACATCACAAACAGCTTGTAACAACCCATAAGTAGAAATGTGTTTTGCATGCCGCTGTGCAATTCTACCACAGCCTACTACCCCAAATTTTATTTTCTTCATCATTACCTTATTATACCCAACCCTAAAATTAATAAATTGTCATGGAATAACTTATTTCAAGACACCCTTTTTATTACTTTAAAAAAACAGAATGGTATATTTTGTTCACATATTTTATACATTTGTTTGTGTTAAAACTAAAACAAACTTTAATTCCCACCCATTAATATAATTATGGAAATAGATAGAAGAGATTTTCGAGGAGATGAAATAGAAATTAGTAAACTGATCTTAAAAACAATCACTTTAATCAAGCAAAATTTTGTTTCTCTGGTGCTGTTTTTGGTAGGAGGGGTAGTTGCGGGCTTGCTTTTTTATACTACCAAAACGCCTGTTTATGAAAGTAGCATGCTCGTGAGTACTGGAATAGTAAAAACATCCATCGCCACCAGTTTGGTTGAAAATTTTCAAGACCTGATTAAAGAGCAAAACACTAAAGTGATTTCTGAAAAATTAAACCTCGGTCAAGCCGCCTCAACACTAAAAATGATTGAGGCAGAAGAAGTGGAAGGAAAAGTGGATGGCGGTAAAACTGACATAATAAAAGTTATTGTCAGAACAACTGAAACCAGTATTTTACCAAATTTAGAGCACGCACTTATTCATAGCTTAGAACAAAACCCTTATGTGCAAAAAAGGGTTGCCCTTAAAAAAGATAATGTGGAAAAAGAAATCGCTTTCCTAACCAAAGAACTAAATGAAATCTCAAAACTAAAAACAAATATTGCTAGAATCGGGGAAAATACAGGTATTGGTGGAACATCCTTTGACCTAGAGGATATCTACAGACAATCAATGGAGCTATTTGAAAGAAAGTCTCAGCTTACGCATGAATTAAAAACCATCGAAAACTTCCAAGTAATCCAAGGCTTCACGGCTTTTCAAAAACCGATAAGCCCGAAGTTATCCTTGAGTTTGGCTGGGGGTGTTGTGGCTGGATTGATTTTGGCCTTGCTGTTTATCTTTTTCAAAGAGCTTGGGAAGCACCTGAAAACCCTTGAAGAACAGGGTGAATAGCTACTGATTGATTGGATTTATACCATTCTCCCTTTCAATCATTATATCATTTATTATAACCCTTCATATAAATACAAAAATGATTACATTTGTGGCTGCAAATGTGGGTAAAGATAGCGCATAACATCATCAAGTACAGGTTATACCTAATTATACTACTGGGTCTCATCACCACCTTTATGGGGTACAAGGCGCAGGACGTGGAGTGGTCATTTAACTATGCAAAGACCGTTCCGGCACACGATCCGGACATGATGTACTTTGAGGCGTTTAAAAAGACCTTTGGAGAGGATGGAAACATCATGGCAATCGGAATCAAAGACAGTGCCGTCTATTCTGTCGCCCAATTCAAGAAACTCGAAACGTTAAGTGATCGCTTTGCAAAAATTCCTGGCGTTACCTCCGTTATTTCTCTTCCAAAAATTAAATACTTAGCACGAGACAAGGTCAATAAAAAATTTAACGTCAAGCCGCTTTTTCCTAAAATCCCTGATAACCAAAAAGTTTTGGACAGCCTCCTCAATAAGGCGAATGATTTAAAATACTATAGCGACCAAATCATCAATCAAGAAAATGGCGCTACAGTGGTACTGGTTGCCATCGAAAAAAATGTGCTTAATTCTGTCAAGAGGCAAGCGTTGGTAAAAAGTGTCATGGATTTGGGTGATAGTTTTACAAAAGACACTGGTATC
>CAYRIF010000280.1:0-4648 GCA_964424205.1 uncultured Roseivirgaceae bacterium
GCAAGGACGACCAAGCAGGCTGCATGACAGAATCAGGTATACCAGAAAGGGTAAGAACTGGATGATTGAGCGATTAGCCCCGTAATTGATGCCTAAAAATAATTTATACCTAGACCGTTATGCTTGGCCAAATCAACTCATAGAATCTGCACCCGATAAAAATTTGGGCTTGATTATTGTCATTCCATGCTTTAATGAAAAAAATCTTATAAATAGCTTATTATCAATTAGTTATTGTGATTTAGGAAAAGAAACAGTTGAAGTAATTATCATTATTAATGATGCTAAAAATAGCGATAGCACTATCAAAAAACAAAACAAAAAGACCTACATGGAAACTGTCTCTTGGGCGGCACAACATAGCACTTCACAATTACGGTTTCACATCCATTACTGCAGCAACTTACCAAACAAACATGCTGGCGTTGGACTTGCTAGAAAGATAGGAATGGATGAAGCTGTGAGGAGATTCGAGGTGCTTGACAATCACCAAAATGGCATAATCAGCTGTTTTGATGCAGATAGCCTCTGTGAAAGAAACTACTTAACCGCTATAGCCGCACACTTCAATCACAATCCCAAAACTCCTGCCTCCTCCATTCACTTTGAGCACCCAATAACTGGAGAATATGACCAAAAAGTATATGACGGCATCATTAAATATGAGCTATTCCTGCGGTACTATATTGATGCGTTGCGCTTCGCCAATTTTCCACATGCCTACCAAACTATTGGCTCAAGCATGGCAGTACGCTCATCTGTTTATCAAAAGCAAGGCGGCATGAATCGACGAAAGGCAGGAGAAGACTTTTACTTTCTGCATAAAATTATTCCTTTGGGCAATTTCACGGAAATAACTACCACCAAAGTAATTCCCTCTCCTCGTCCCTCGGACCGCGTGCCATTTGGTACTGGCAGGGCGATTAATCAATGGCTTGAAAGTGATGACCATGTTTATAAAACCTATCATCCTCGAACTTTTATCGACCTCAAAGTTTTCATCCGTAGGATAGATGAACTGTACACCATTGACGCAAAGGATACGGCTGTGTTTCTAAGTACATTACCAAAAAGCATATCCTCATTTCTAGAAAGTCAAGATTTTAATACTAATTTGATGGAAATCAGAAAGCACTGCGGCAATTCCCTTGATGCATTTCAATCACGATTCTTCCAATGGTTTAATGGCTTCAAAATTTTAAAATTTACGCATGATGCAAGAGATCATTTCTATAATGAAATTCCTGTAGAAGAAGCATGTGGCTGGTTGCTGAAAGAATATTTTGAGGTGGCAGCGCCTCCTAGTGCTACCTTAAATCAGTTAGGGATGATTCGTACGTTTGATAGAAAAGGTTTTGGCAAATAAATTAAAATGTTATTAGTATAAAATTAACCATCCGTTGAGCGTAAAAAATTTCAATTTTACAACCTAATCCAATTACGCTAGTTTGGCGTTCCCTTTGTAAAGAATCATAAGTTGCAACCCTGAACTATGGAATTCACAGTATTTCAGTATTTCAATTTTGGTGGTCGCCAAGTACAGTTTTTTTTGTTTCATAAAATCAACATTGTAAGGTTTATCACAGTATTAGGCAATTTCAAGTGTCTAAAGGTGTTAATTTTATAGCATGAAAGCACCACTAGTTATTTTTTTAATGCTAGGATTAGATTTTTTAAGTTTTTCACAAAATCAACCGCAAGCGTTTGAGTTAGTAAAGCTAGGTAGAAAAGTGAATTCTAGGTACCATGATACTGCTCCAATTGTTTCTCCTGATGGACAAACATTGTACTTTTTCATCACTAATCACCCTAAAAACACTTATGGCATTAAAAATAGTCAAGATATTTGGTTCTGCGAAAAGGATAGTACCGGAAACTGGGGCAAGGCACAACACATGCCTGCACCGATGAATAGAAATAGATTCAACCAAGTCATGAGCGTTGCTAAAGATGGGAAATCACTATTAATTAGAGGTGGTAATGGTAAAAATAAGAAGGGTTTTTCTATGGCATATCAAGTGTCTAACACTTGGAAAGTACAATCACTCCATGTAAAGAATTATGAGAAAATGAACATTGGTAGATTTTCGGGTGGATTTTTATCGCAAGATGGCAATGCCCTCGTGATGTATTTTAGCGAAACTGAACATTCAAAGTACAGTGATTTGTACGTGAGTTTCAAAGAGAGTGAAGGTATTTTTTCAAAGCCCATGCTCCTACCCGATAATATTAATACAAGAGTTGATGAATTTGGTCCGTTTATAGCAACTGATAACATAACCATGTACTTTGCGAGTAACAGATCTGGTGGACTAGGAAGTATGGATATTTATAAAACTATGCGGTTAGACGATAGTTGGATGAAGTGGTCTGAACCTGTAAATATTGGCGCACCTGTAAACACCAGCGGATTTGATGCCTATTATTCTGTAGATGCGTCTGGCAACAATGCCTTTACCACACGAACCTATATGAGCCGTGATGGTGGTAGTATGGATATTTTGGGAATTGTACCTAAAAAAATTGTTCCTGCCAAAGTATTGCTATCTGGAACCGTTTTTAATGACAAAACAAAAGAGCCAATAGCCGCAAACATCTCGTTTAAATGGATGGAAAAAGTATCACTTGTTTCTACAGAACAAGAGGGTTTTTATGAAGTACCAATCAATAACACTGGAAAGTATGTTTTAGAGGTGACCGCCGAAGGCTACCTCAACAGTATTGATAGTATAGCAATATTCAAACCCCAACAGGACACCATCATATTCAAGGACTTCTACCTGAAGCCAATAGAAGTAGGACTTAAAGTAAGATTAGAAAAAATATATTTTGACTTTGACAAAACAACACTCAGACCAGAATCATATACCGAACTAGATAAGCTAGTTATTCTGATGGAGGAAAATCCGAAAATGGTCATAGAAATTGGTGGACATACTGATGGCAAAGGCACCGAGCAATACAACGAAACACTATCGCAAGGGAGGGCGGAGTCGGTGATGAATTACCTAAAAGAAAACTGGATACCCACCCATAGAATCACTGCTATGGGTTATGGTGAAAGCCAACCAGAAGCCACCAATGAAACTGATGAAGGGCGACAATACAATAGACGGGTGGAATTTACGGTGATGGAGAATTAATTATATGATTGGTTCATAATTTTCCTGTTTAAAATACTTAAAGTTAGAAATGCGCATAGCTTATGTACTATTTCAACAGTTTTGCAACCTTCCCACCGGCAGGCAGGCGTAGCGGATGCATGAAGATAATTAGAAGGTCCTAAATTAGTATTATTTTTTTGTATCATTGTGCTGTAAAATAGTATTTTTAGCTGTTTTCTCATGCTATACTTTAATGGTGCTGGTTATGTTAACAAAGATGGTGAAGACACATACCTTGTAGATGTGCTTTTCAGGAGGCTTTAATCCATTACAATTTGACAACGCACAAAATACTGTAATTTAGTAATTATGCAAAGAAGAACTTTTATAAAAAATACGAGTTTACTGACTATCTCCACCGCAGGTTTAGCTTCTTTTTCTAGTGCTGAAGCCATACCAAAAGGAAAAATTCCTGTGGCATTACGCAAAGGAGACTTAATTGCTTTAACAGCACCTGCAGGTGCTATTTTTAATGAGGAACACATAGAAAAGATTGAAAAAAAACTGGTAGATTTAGGATTCAGAACTGTCAAAGGAGCAACACTTTATAAAAAAGAGGGCTATCTGGCAGGAACGGATGAGTTTAGAGCAAATGAACTGCATCAGTTTTTCAGAGATCACAATGTGAAAGCAATCATAGCCATGAGAGGTGGCTGGGGATGTGGGAGAATCTTGGATAAATTAGATTATAAACTCATCAAGCGGAACCCAAAAATACTGATGGGTTATTCTGATATTACTTCACTACTCATTGCTATTACAAATAAAACAGGCTTGGTTACCTTCCATGGGCCTGTGGGGTACTCCACTTGGGAGGAATTTTCTACTGGGCAGGTGATTAAGACATTAGTAAAAGGGGAGAAATTCAAACTTACAAACCCTCCTGACAACCTAGAAGATTTAGAAACATTAACTAGTGGTAAAGCATACGGAAAATTAATCGGTGGCAACCTAACCGTGGCAACCTCCATGATTGGCACAAATCACGAACCCAACTGGAAAAATAAAATTCTATTCTTGGAAGAAATAGGTGAAGAGCCTTACCGCATTGATAGAATGTTATGGCAACTCAAACAGGCAGGTGTTTTTAATAGCATCAATGGACTCATCTTAGGGGCTTTTACCAAATGTAAAGCAGAATATTCAGATGAATCGTTTTCTCTAGCGGATATATTAAAGCAGTATTTTAATAACACTACCTTCCCTGTTTACAAAGGCGCCGCCATTGGACATATTACTCAGAAATTCACACTCCCCATAGGTTTGGATGTAGCGATGGATGCAGATGATTTTTCTATTGATTTGTTGGGGTCGGCGGTTAGGGTTTAAATTTCTAACGTATTTTCTCTGTAGTTAATTCTTCGTAACAATAATCTCCATATTTTATTTCATCCTTAAACTTGGCTCTCACCAATTCAACTAACTCAGCATCATAATATTTGCTATAATGACTTCTAGTTGATTTGTTTCTATGGGGTAATTTC
>CAYRIF010000281.1:0-4637 GCA_964424205.1 uncultured Roseivirgaceae bacterium
ACCAAAAAAATGCCCTAAACCTGTTCCTACAAACCCAATACCCAAAATAACCATTAGGTCTGGTAGTGATGGTATTCTAGCATTGTTGATTGAAAAACTTTCCATTTTTTCTTTCAGTGCAGTAATGGCAGAAGTGTCTGCCTTGAAAAATTTGTCAATCTGGTTTGCCTTGCCAACACCTAACAAAATAAAGAACATCCATGTTTCAGCAATCACAATATCCACAGTCACCATGACAGCGTACAATTTATCCGATGGTTTAAAAACCTCATACATGGCTGCCTGGTTCGCACCACCACCAATCCATGTACCAGCAATGGTTGACATGCCTCTCCACACGGCATCCGATCCAGCGCCCCCAACCAATTCAGGGCTAAAAGACGACACAATTAAAATAGCCAATGGCCCACCAAGCACAACACCGACGGTAGCGGTAAAAAACATGATGATTGACTTTGGCCCTAGCTTTATAAATTCCTTCAAGTCAATACTCAAAGTCAACAAGACCAAACTAGCAGGCAACAAATACCTAGAAGCTACAAAATAAAGCCTAGATTCTTTTTCATCCACGATGTTAAAAGTGTTAAGCAGTGACGGCACAAAATAGCAGAGCAACAACATCGGAACGTAAGAATAGAATTTCTTCCACAAAGGGTTATTGCTTGAAGACGTATGAAATATAAATGCCAACATGAGCATTAACAGTCCAAATATTACAGCGTCATTGGTAATGAGAGGTTCGTTCATTTAGTTGGGTTTAAAACCTTAAATATAGAAAACATTTGAATAAATAAACAATGCAGGATTCAGTTCCGTAACTCTTGTAAGAGGTCAGTCTAAAAACCTTTCATTTCTGAAGAAAAATTACACACGCATGGTCTTTATATATTTCAATTAACTCATAAAATAGTTATGTTTTATTTTTGCATTGAAGAGATTAGGGATGGATAAAATTTCATTTCAATTATTCAAACTAACATTTTTTAAAACTATGAGCAAATCAAAAAGCATCCCCCCAAAAGACAGGGAAGAGTGGGGGAAAATGGTCAGAGGAGACATCAACTTCTACTTCAAGAATTTTGTACTCCAAATGAAAGTCCACCAAGCCGAAGAATCCCTAAAAGTAGGGGGACATACCGAACAGGAATTAATCGATGATTTATATCAATTATGCGAGAAATACTCGCTAGCAGTTCAACCAGATATGAAGCAAATTTTTAAAGAGTGGTAATATGGAAAGTAAATTATATACAATAGAAGAGGTTAAAAGCCTTATAGCAAGTGGCAAAGAATTAATTCTTTCAGGACATGAATCGTTACTTTCTGAATTACCATCGGGTAATTGGATCGGAGGTACCATGCTGAACTTTCTAACTGATGAAGGAGGAAGGTATGCCGACAAGCAAATATTTGTAACAGATTTTAGTAATTATGCTACTGAATCCAAAATTATCAATTACACCACTGACACCCTGGAGACAATTACAGAAAATGCCTATGACAATGGATTTACTTTTCTGATTTTACCAGCAGGTCAGCCAGTGCATTTATCTTTTTCAACAGATGCGCCTAAATACAAAAACCTGTTTAACAATCCACTCATAGGATTTGTAGCAGGTGTTAAAGTTGAAAATATAGGTATTGATACTGCCAAAGTTTTTGACGGGAAAACTCAAACCTCTGGTAGTGACATCGCTGTTGCCATGCATATTAAACTACCTGAAAATAGTGTAGCTCGCGTGGAAATTCTTAACATCTTTGATCAATGTGAAGCAGGAGATGACATTACTTTCCCCAATACAGGATTTGAAGTTTCTGACTGTTTTATCAATGGCGAAAAAAGAAATTTTGTGGAATATCTTAAAGAAAAGGAAATTGATACGAAACTGCCCATCATCGCAAATCATTCTGGTGCATTGATTAATGTTTGTGTGCAAAATGTAGATGAGGAGCATGGTACTGTTGCATTTTACGGACCAGTCTTTGAAGGCACTAATTACAAAACTAGTATGCCGATAGCGGATTATTCTAAAGAATTTAGTGATAATATGCCCACGGTAGATGGAAAATTAGCTTTTTCCTGTAACTGTATTTTGAATTATCTATATGGTGACTTAGAGGGTACAAAAACAGGATTTGTAGGACCCGCCACATTTGGTGAAATTGCTTACCAGTTGCTGAACCAGACCATGACTTATTTGGTGATTGATGAGTACTAGTTTTTATTATACCTGACAGGTTTTGAAAACCTGTCAGGTATAATAAAAACTACGTAAATAAATCTTCCATATCTTCCAATCCTGGTATCATGTTGTTATGAAAAATTTTTACCGCACCTTTTCCTCCAAACCAATCATGTATAGCCGCTCGCTGTAAACGAGTCTCTTTTTCCGAAATTAGTGCGTGGTAACTGCTGTGTTTCCAATCTTTAATATCATTAGTGAATTTATGGTGTACGGGATTATGATGAATATAATAAATCACATTGGTCAAGTAAGTGTCTGAAGTAATCTCTTTAGTTTTGAATGGTCTGCTAAACAAAGAGCCATTCCGATCGTACATTTTATTATAGGCTTTTGCATAGGCGTTGAAAAGATTGCTTAGCTGCTTGGATAGTAGACCTGACAGATTTTGAAAACCTGTCGGTTCTACTATCTTCTTATTTTGCATAAAAAAGTCTATCAGCTCTTCCTCATTTTTTACCCTTATCAAAAAATGAAAATGATTAGGCATTAAGCAATACGCATATGTATCAAAAAATGGAGCGGTATATTTTGCCCATTGCTTTAAGAAGTAATGATAATTTTCATCATTTCTAAATAAATTTTCGTTTCCATTTGCACGGTTATAGATGTGATAATAGGTATCTGGCTGTAACATATGTATCTTTTAATATCTTTATACCTGACAAGTTTTAAAACCTGTCAGGTATAAAGATATACTAATTAATTCGTTAAAAATGAAAATAATTTCCCTAACATTTATGGAATCCTCATAGTCCCTGCATCATAGTATTGAAATGAATTTTTAAACTTTAAAATCAATACTATGAAAAAGCCACTCATTGCTTTATTTATTCTTTTATCACTCAACAGCTATGCAACAGACATTGAAAAGGAGGTTAAATCAACCGTCAAAAATGTAACTGTATTTCTGAGTGGAGCACAGGTTACTAGAACAGGAAATGCTTCTATATCAAAAGGAAGAAGTATTTTACTGTTTAATAATATCTCTCCTAATATCGATAAGCAAAGCATTCAAGTAATCATTACGAATGGCATCAAAGTATTAGCCGTTTCTAATAGGCTCAATTATTTTAGTGAGGTGATGAAAACTGGTAAAACATTGGAGCTTGAAAAAGAACAGCAAGGTTTATTAGACCTTATCCAACAGCAAAAAAATATGCTGGAAGTATACACAGAAGAGGAAAGTATGCTAAAAAGTAATAAGTCAATCGGTGGACAACAAGAAGGTGTGAAAATCGAAGAGCTAAAAGCTGCTGCAAATTATTTTAGAGAAAGACTAACAGATATTAAGGTTTTAAAGTTTTCCACCCAACAAAAAATAAAGAAACATCAAAACCAACTCAATAAAATTGCGAGTCAATTACAAGAGTTGAACAATGGAAAACCAAAACCTACCAGTGAGATCATTGTGAAAATACTATCTGAAAAATCCACTTCTGCCAAGGTAAACATTAGCTATTTGGTGAAAAATGCAAGTTGGTATCCATCATATGACATCAGAGTAAAGGATATCAATAGTCCAGTAAATATCACTTATAAAGCCAATGTATCACAAAACTCTGGAGAGGACTGGACGCAAGTACAACTCACCTTATCAACAGCAGATCCTTCACAAGGCAGCGCCTCACCTAGTATCAGCCCATGGTATTTAGGCTTTAACAATAGGGTGCTTTACCAAAGAAATGAGTACAATAGGCATTCAGGTATCATTAAGGGAAGAGTATTAGATTCAAGCGATGGGTCACCACTTCCTGGTGTAAATGTAATTATCAAAGGGACTACAGTCGGCACTGCTACAGATATTGACGGGTATTATTCTATTCCGTTAACAAATAATGCACAGACACTTATTTTTTCATTTATTGGCATGGCTTCTCAAGAAGTTCCAATAGGAAGCAATAATGAAATGGACGTCTCTTTAAACATGGATGACAAGCAGCTTTCTGAAATTGTGGTCACAGCCATGGGGGTTAGTAGAAGTTCCGCACCAATAGGATATTCCTCTAGAGGCTACAAAAAGGAAACAAAAAAAATAATAGCAACTTCTCCTGTGGTGAAGCAAATTGATATGGAGTATAAAGTAACCCTACCCTATACAATCAAATCAAATGGCAAAAATCAAGCTGTAGATATGGTTGCCTATGATGTGCCAGCCAAATATCAGTATTTCTGTATTCCAAAATTAGACAAAGACGCCTTCCTAACTGCACGTATTACAGATTGGGAATCATACAATTTTCTTGAAGGTGAAGCGAGCCTATTTTTTGAAGAAAAGTATATTGGAAAAACCCTACTAGATACCCGAAGTGTAAATGACACACTAGAAATCTCATTAGCCCGCATTATTCATGCGATTAGCTTCGTGTAGCCGCAATCCCGATACTTATCGGG
>CAYRIF010000282.1:0-4610 GCA_964424205.1 uncultured Roseivirgaceae bacterium
CAAAACTTGAAAATAATGCAAATAGTGCAACTATCGAAACAATAATTCGTGTGTTTAAAGCATTAAAAGCAGAAATCAATTTTAATGTGATTTTAGATAATACAAAATTAGAAATAGCATAATAGCCGAACGCACAATCGAGTAGACGGCTGACAGCCTAATTGACTGTCAGTACGCCTCTCACACCACTAAGCGTACGGGTTGGACTACCTAGTAAATTTGCGACTATTTCTTTACGCGCTGCCCTCTCGGTAAGGTAAATGTCCTTTTGTCTAATCCTGCGGAATCTACATAAATGTTCTTTTGGTTTTCGTAGGACTTTGTAAAGTTGTGCTTACTTATCCTAAACAATTATGGAATGGCTACTAATTGCTAAACCCAAAATTAAGTGCAAAAATTAAGTGTTGTGCTTTTCCAAAGTTCCGTCTTTTATAAACGCCACTAACCATACAGCTGACGTTGTCGGTAAAAAAACATAACCCAATCAGTCTTCCTCAAAAGGTTATTTTCAACTACAACAATCTCGGATATAGCTACTTCGCCTATTTTTTAAAACTATACCTTTGCATCATTATAGGAATAAAAAAATAAAATCATGTCAAAAATTTTAATCACAGGAGCAAACGGAGGCTTTGGAGCCTTGACTGTAAAAACTTTATTAAATCGAGGGCATAGTGTCGTAGCAACTATGCGGAATACTGAATCAAAAAACAAAAGAGCAGCTGATGAATTGTCTGCATTGGGAGCTAAGATTATCGACGTTGATGTTACTGATGATGAAAGTGTAAATTCTGGTATGGCAAAAGCCATCACTCTGGTAGGAGGTATGGATGTAATCATCAATAATGCAGGCATTGGTGTTATGGGGATTCAAGAGCAATTCACTATTGATGATTTTAAACGCCTTTTTGATGTCAATGTATTTGGTGTCCAGAGAATAAATAGAGCAATCTTGCCGCATTTTAGAAATGAAAATTCAGGGCTACTTGTTCATGTTTCTAGCCTTTTGGGAAGAATAGCCTTTCCGTTTTGGGGACCGTACAATGCATCTAAATGGGCATTGGAAGCATTGGCTGAAAACTATCGTGTAGAACTGTCTGACTTTGGGGTTGATTCATGTATCATAGAGCCAGCAGGTCATCCTACTACATTTATGAAGAAACTTATGTCACCATCTGACACATCTCAAAATGAAAGCTATGGTGATATGGTACAGGCACCCAAGCAAGCATTTCAAGATTTTGAAGCCGCTTTAGCCAGTAATCCTGCTCAAAACCCGCAAAACGTAGCTGATGCAATAGCAAATCTTATTAGTACTCCTGCGGGTAAACGACCAGTCCGAACTGTTGTTGACATTACGGGATTGGGAACACATATTGAGCCGTATAATAAGCTGTTAGCCAAAGTTCATAAAGGTATTTATAATGATTTTGGTATTGGTGAAATGCTAAATCTTAAAGTCTGAGATGAAACTAAGAATAAATGTAGTTGGTTGAATTAATCAGCCAGCTGTTTCCCATCTAAGCAATCAAGTGATTTGCATCGAATAAGAACCTAACAATCATTAGATTTCAATATCTTGCAGTATGGCTAAAACAAAAATAAGTAGATTAAAAACCATTAGTGATTTATCTCGCTTTAACAATATTTCTCCTCCCGAACATCCACTAATTAATATAATAGATTACAGCAAAATAAAACCGACTCCTGAAAACAATGAACTGAAATGGATTCAACAATTTTATTCCATTTCTATAAAACGAAATGTGTCGGGCAAATATCGTTATGGTCAACAATCCTATGATTTTGATGAAGGGTTAATGACTTTTTTTTCTCCAGAACAGGTTATTGCGGTTCAGTACATAGAAGAAAGTGCAACCAACAATAAACCAGATGGTTGGATTTTAGCGATTCATCCCGATTTTTTATTTGGGACTTCGCTGGCAAAAAGTATCAAAAAATACCAGTTCTTCAAATATTCAGTACGAGAGGCACTTTTTTTATCAGAAAAAGAAGAAAGCATTGTTAGTGGAATTCTTCAAAATATCAAAGCTGAATATCAGGCTAACCTCGATAAATTCAGTCAACAAATAATTATTAGTCAATTAGAATTATTACTAAACTATTCTGAACGATTTTACCAAAGGCAATTTCTTACCCGAAAAGTTTCTAATCATCATATATTGGATAGGCTAGAAGATTTTTTAGATAATTATTTTACTGGAGATGATGGTACAAATAATGGATTACCAAGGGTTCATGACATTGCCCAACATTTAAATCTTTCACCTGATTATTTAAGCAGCATGTTAAATAGTTTAACAGGACAAACAACTCAACAGCATATTCACAACAAATTAATAGAAAAAGCCAAAATGAAATTATCAACTACAGAATTGTCTGTAAGTGAGATTGCTTATGAAATGGGATTTGAACATCCCCAATCTTTCAGTAAATTGTTTAAGTCCAAAACCAAACAGACCCCATTAGAATTTCGAACTTCATTTGATTGAAAATTGTGTGAAACGACAGCATGCACGAACTCTTAACTACTATTTAATATAATGCAAATACACAAATAATGTACATAGGTAAAGTATATCGCCTAATCGACATGGCGAGGTGGACACGGTTTGAAACACTTCGGTTCATCTGCATTATTGGAGTATGGGTTTCCATCTATTACTTTCTGGATTTTGATTGGTTTAGAATCCCATGGGCTCCTATGTCCTTAATAGGAACAGCTGTTGCTTTCGTTATTGGATTTCAAAACAATGCAGTCTATGGGCGAATTTGGGAAGCAAGGAAAATCTGGGGAGGTATAGCCAACACTTCTCGCACTTTTGGTGTATTTGTTCAAGACATGCTCTCTGATGAACATACAAAGGAGATTTTATCTAAAGAGGCAATTAAGGAAGAAATTAAAGTATTGACTTATCGTCATATTGCGTGGATAACAGCATTAAGATATGCCATGCGAAATAATAAACAGTGGGAAACGGCCAGAAACCATCAAACGAATTTAGAGTGGGGTATCAAACCGCCTGAACAAAAATCTTCATTGGAAGAGGAAGTTAAACCATATCTGTCCAAAGACGAACTAGAAGTAATGATGAACAGGGACAACCACCAAACAGCACTATTGTATATGCAATCACATCATATTAGAAAACTAAAAGACAAGGAAATTATATGGGAATTCTCATTTCTTGAACTTGAAGGGCTCATCAAAGAACTCTTTACGCTTCAAGGGCAAACGGAGCGCATCAAGAATTTTCCATATCCAAGGCAATATGCTACCCTAAACCATTATTTCATGTGGCTACTTTTACTGCTCCTGCCAATGGCATTAGTTCCACAGTTCATGGATATTGGAAAAGAAATTGCCGTTAATTACCCTATATTTGGAGATATTTTCATTTGGTTTATTGTTCCAATATATATAGCAATCGCCTGGATGTTCCATACCATGGAGCGGATTGGTCGAAATGGAGAAAACCCTTTTGAAGGAATTGCAAATGATGTTCCTATATCAACCATTTCACGGGGAATTGAAATAGAGTTAAGACAAAATATGGAGGAGGATAAAAGCAAAATACCCGCTCAGTTTCCAGCCGACTATGGCGTGCAATTCTAATGCAAGGGCAACAAGAAGAACCTCGTGCTTCTAAATAATAGGAAGTTTAGAATACAAAATGAAAAAACATTAAAAAGAAATTAAAAACAAAAAAAATAGAAAGTACTATGGAGCTATCAGGAAAAACAGCCATTGTAACAGGTTCAAACACAGGAATAGGATTTGAAACAGCATTGGAACTTTATCAAAAAGGAGCTAAAGTATATGTCGCTTGTAGAAATGAAACAAAAGCCCTAGATGCCATCGTAAGAATGAAAGCCCAATCGGGTGGTGGTGAATTAGTGTATGGACATTTAAACTTAGCAAGCTTGCGTTCTGTCAAGGAATTTGCCGATAAGATCATCAAATCTGAATCAAGCTTAGATTTATTAATTAATAACGCAGGAGTGATGATACCTCCTCCTTCAAAAACTGGAGATGGTTTTGAAATTCAATTCGGAGTCAATTTTATTGGTCATTTTGCACTTACAGGTCGTTTGTTCAATTTGTTGGAATCGACAAAAGGTTCACGAGTAGTAACTTTAAGCAGTATAGCACATAGAGGCGCGACTATTGATTTTAATAATTTCCAATTAGAAAAACCATACAATAATTGGAGAGAATATGGTCAAAGCAAATTAGCAGATATAATTTTTGCACTGGAATTTGACAAACGATTGAAAAAGAATAGATATCAAATTAAGTCTTTAGCTGCACATCCAGGTTTTAGCAAAACCGACTTACAAAAAAATATGGATAAGGATGTGCTTGGTTCACTTGAGTTGATGACAGCCAAAGATGGAGCTCAACCAACATTAGTGGCTTGCTTGGGAAAAGATGCCAAGGGTGGACAGTATTGGGGACCAAATGGGCCGAATGAACAGAAAGGTATACCAGCATTAGCAAAAATAGATTCAGCTGCATTAGACCAAAATCTTAATGCTAAACTATGGGACTGGGCAAAAGAAGTAACAGAAGTAGATTTTCCTTTCTA
>CAYRIF010000283.1:0-1646 GCA_964424205.1 uncultured Roseivirgaceae bacterium
ATGAACAACTACCTCACATTATTTTTAAAAGGAATCGCCATGGGTGCTGCGAATGTCATTCCTGGCGTTTCGGGGGGTACCATTGCTTTCATCACTAATATTTACGAAGAACTCATTGATTCTTTAAAATCTTTTGATTTAAAAGCGCTAAAATTATTAATGCGCTTCAAAATTGCTGACCTATTAACCCACATTAATTTCAAGTTTCTTGTCGTGCTTTTTTCAGGTGTTTTTGTGAGTATCTTAAGCCTTGGGAAAATATTAAAATACCTTTTTGCAAATCACCAAGTACTGGTTTGGGCATTTTTCTTTGGGCTGATTGTTGCCTCCGTTTATTTTGTAGGAAAGACCGTTTCCAGGTGGAACTTCACTAGTCTATTGATGCTTCTCATTGGTACAGCCATTGCTGGCTCCATTGCATTTTTGAGCCCTGCTACAGAAAATGACGCGGTATTGTATTTGATTATTTGCGGAGTGGTTGCCATTTCTAGCATGTTGTTGCCAGGACTTTCTGGCTCATTTGTTTTAATCCTTTTAGGAAACTACCAATTGATTTTTTTGAAAGCCGTTCCTGAAATGAACTTAAAAGTACTAATGCCAGTAGCGGTTGGCTGCATTGTAGGTTTGCTTGGGCTATCACATGGCATCTCTTATTTGCTAAAAAACTTTAAAGATGCTACCATTGCTGTTTTAACAGGTTTTATTCTCGGGTCACTCCTTATCATTTGGCCATGGAAAAATGAGGTTTTTCTAAAGGATACCCTAGGAGAGTTCATTATCAAAAAAGGAGAGAAAGTAATACAAACCTATGAGTGGTTTTTACCAGACTGGGGTGCTACACAAACATTATTAGCCATTGGGCTAATGGTTTTCGGAGGCATTATCATCTACTGGCTTGAGGTACTTGGCGAAAAGAAAACAGCATGAGACAGTTTGGCCTCATCGGAAAAACCCTTTCACATTCTTTTTCAAAAAATTACTTTACTGAAAAATTCAAGAAAGAGAACATTAAAAACTGTGCTTATGGTTTATACGAACTAGCACATGCTTCGGAACTCAAACACCTCGTTGAAAACAATAAAAATCTTAGAGGGCTTAACGTCACTATTCCCTTTAAAAATGATGTGATTCCGCTGTTAGATGCGTTAGATTCACGTGCCAAAAAAATTGGTGCCGTTAATGTGATAAAAATCACAAAAGACAAAAAACTCATTGGCTATAATTCCGATTACTACGGTTTCAAAAATTCTTTAGAAAAGTGGTTAGGTAATATAAGTATCAAGGCAGTTGTTTTAGGAACAGGTGGTGCTTCAAAAGCGGTAACGGTTGCATTAGATGATTTAGAAATTCCATTTGTCCAAGTTTCTAGAGCCGCGACGCAATCAGCCATTGACTATGGCGCTCTAAATGTTAATTCCGAAACTTACAAATCACACCACTTAATTATCAACACTACGCCTTTAGGTATGTATCCTAAAATTGATGCTACTCCCGACCTACAATATGATTGGCTCACAAACGAGCACTATATGTATGACTTGGTTTACAACCCAGAAGAAACGCTTTTTATGAAAAAGGGAGGAGATAAAGGAGCTCAGGTGAAAAACGGGTTGGAAATGCTTATGCTACAAGCAGAAAAGTCGTGG
>CAYRIF010000283.1:1746-4596 GCA_964424205.1 uncultured Roseivirgaceae bacterium
GATTTTAAGCCAATGGGCGACCAGCCTAATGCTATCAAGCAATTGGTAGCAGGACTTGCTGCCAATGAATATGGGCAAACACTCCTCGGTGCAACTGGCACAGGTAAAACATTTACCATCGCCAACGTCATCGCCAAAACGAACCGCCCAACTTTAGTTTTAAGCCATAATAAAACTTTGGCGGCGCAGCTTTTTGGAGAATTTAAGCAATTTTTCCCTGAACATGCCGTAGAATATTTCATCTCGTACTATGACTACTATCAGCCCGAAGCATTTTTGCCAGGCAGTAATTTGTTTATTGAAAAAGACCTATCCATCAATGAAGAAATTGAAAAATTAAGACTTCGTGCATCTTCTGCATTACTTTCAGGAAGAAGGGACGTCATTGTCATTGCTTCCGTTTCATGCATCTACGGAATCGGAAACCCTCAAGAGTTTGCTAAAAATGTAATCACCCTGAAAGTAGGGGAGACTACCTCACGAAACCAGTTGCTGTTTCGCTTTGTTGACATCTTGTACAGTCGTACCGAAGCAGATTTTAAGCATGGGACATTCCGGGTGAAAGGTGATACCGTCGATATTTTCCTCGCATATACAGATTATGCCTATCGAATATATTTCTGGGGAGATGAAATCGAGCAAATTCAAATCATTGACCCTATTTCCGGTAAAAAAATAGCCGAAGAACCCTCGGTAAACATATATCCTGCTAATTTATTTGTGGTCGAAAAAGACATGGTGCATACCGTGATTAAAGAAATTCAAGATGATTTGGTCATACAAATTCAGCGGTTTGAAGATGAAGGAAGAGGCTTAGAAGCCAAAAGAATAAAAGAAAGAACAGAGTTCGACCTAGAGATGATTCGGGAATTAGGATATTGTTCAGGTGTGGAGAATTACTCTCGCTATTTTGATAGAAGAAATCCTGGCGACCGTCCATTCTGTTTGCTTGATTATTTTCCTGATGACTTTTTGATGGTGATTGATGAAAGCCATGCGACCATTCCGCAAATCAGAGCGATGTGGGGAGGAGATAGAGCTAGAAAAGTAAACTTGGTCGAATACGGCTTTCGCTTACCCTCCGCCATTGATAACCGTCCGCTAACTTTCAACGAGTTTGAATCCATGCTAAACCAGGTGATATATGTAAGCGCCACGCCGGCAGATTATGAATTAGAAAAATCTGAGGGCGTCGTGGTTGAGCAGGTCATCCGACCAACAGGGTTGCTTGATCCGGAAATTGATGTGCGACCAAGTGCCAATCAGATTGATGACCTTTTGGAGGAAATCGACGAAAGAATTAAAAAGGATGAACGGGTTTTGGTGACCACGTTGACCAAAAGAATGGCTGAAGAACTGGATAAATACCTAAAACGCGCAGGCATAAAAAGTCGTTATATTCACTCCGAAGTGAAAGTATTGGATCGAGTAGAAATTCTTCGAGAACTGCGGCTTGGTGTTTTTGATGTATTGGTGGGAGTCAATCTTTTGCGTGAGGGGTTAGACTTGCCTGAAGTATCTTTGGTAGCAATTTTAGATGCTGATAAAGAAGGGTTTCTAAGAAATGTGCGCTCTATCATCCAAACCATCGGACGGGCAGCAAGAAACGCCAATGGACAGGTAATTATGTATGCTGATAAAATAACCAACTCGATGCAGGTGGCAATTGATGAAACGTATCGCAGGCGAGACAAACAAATTGCCTATAATAAAAAACATGGTATTGTCCCTCAAACTGTTACCAAATCTAAAGAAGCCGTCATGGGACAGACCGCTATTGCTGACTCAAAGAAAGTGCCAAAAGAATATTACATTGACAAAAGCAACCCTAACATTGCCGCAGACCCAGTGATTGCCTACATGAGTCAAGACGAGCTGAAAAAATTCATCCGTACCACACAAAAAAACATGGAAAAAGCCGCTAAAGATTTAGATTTTATCAAAGCTGCCGAGCTGAGAGATGAAGTATTACAGCTGCAGACGTTATTGAAAAAGTAGCACAACAATAGTCAAAAAGCACAGCCACTAGGTTGAGGCGATTCCGTTTCTATCGCTTTAGAAAAATTTATATCTGCCGCAGTCTTTACGAATCCGTCCTTGACCGTTCCTTTAAATACCTCACCACCATAACCTGAAGTATTCATATGGGCGCGAATCCATACCACTTGCGCCTTTCCTATAACCACCGCTCCGCCTGAACGGATAAACGGTTGCTCATTAACATGGCTATGTCCTAAAATTCTACGGTAAATCAACTTTCCATCTTCTGACAACACCTCCCACCAATTGGCATATTGGTCGCAACCAGTATCTGGACTTTTAATCCCAACTTTGAATGTGTAGTTTTTTTCACTTCCTGTTGCCTCCACAGAAACGACATTCGCTAATTTGGTAGTGTCTTTTGGAGTCATTATCGTATCGGTTGTATCTGTGGCACATGCCAACAACAAAATAAATAAAAAATTCATTATTATAGTTTTAAACAAGTTCATATTATTAAGGTAATTTTGCTAATATCGTTTTTCCACCCTTAGTTTTTTGGTTTATTTCAACCATAATTTTAGAATCTAAGGGTAAAAACACATCTACCCTTGAGCCAAATTTTATAAAGCCAAATTCACTTCCTTGTAAAATCTTGTCGCCCTCATCTACATAGCACTTTATTCTCCGCGCCACTGCACCAGCGATTTGCCGCACTAATATTTCAAGTCCTTCATTGGTTTCTACCACCAGTGTGGTGCGCTCGTTGTTTGTACTTGACTTAGGATGCCATGCCACTTTATAATTTCCTGAATGGTATTTGAAATATTTCACCAAGCCAGAAACCGGGTTACGGTTTACATGTACATT
>CAYRIF010000284.1:0-4497 GCA_964424205.1 uncultured Roseivirgaceae bacterium
CCAACGGAATAAGTCCTGGAAAGTATATCGTGGTGATTGAATCGGCTGCTGGTCAGCAGGTGGCTTCGGTGATTAAGAATTGAGAGAGTCTAGTTTTTTAGAAGGAAGCGCTAGTTTTCTTTACCCAATAGTCCTTTTATCCCTAATAATACACCTGATATTATTAACCCTGTTGGAATCAATATTATATTTGGAAAAATAATCATTGAAAGCACGCATAGCGCAATGGAAAACCCCGCAGTTACAAACCAAATATTGGTATTTTCTTTTTCTTCTTGAATGGCTTCCTTCTTTTGTGCTGCTTGCACATTAAAGGCTACTTTTTTTGCTAAATTTTCTGAGATTCCCTGTTTTTCTAATCTTGCGTAAATTGTTTCAGGATCTAATCCTGAATTTTTAAGTTTCATGCCTAACATAAAGGCTTTTCGTCTTAAGCTTTCTTCAGTCATATTTTATTGTTTTTTATGAACATTCCATCAATCAAGGTCAACGCCCCAACTTTGTTATAAGTATGAATGGTTGTAATTGACTTGTCCCAGTGAGGTTCTATGGATTCAACCGTGACTTCTTCGTATTCACTTTCTGTGAGTTTGGTTATTTCATTGATTTTTAGTCCATACCCATATTTATAGGCTGAGTTTTGAGAAGGGCGATAGATTTTTCCATCTTTTATGAAAATATTTCCCGCAGGTCTTGCGGTTGTCACATCTGAAACAATTGGATTATTTGGGTGAGGCGTCCATTCTTGACTTATGGGTGTGTCGGCGTGGAATAAGTATAATTCATCCCAGCTTGACATCTCTTTATTTTGTTTCATGTTAGCGAAAAGCCACCATTTATTATCATGAAAAAACAGGGTGCTATCATACGCCATCACACTGTCCATCAGGGTATGTTGAAATTTCCACTGCAAGGGAAAATCGGTACATTTGTATAATTCAATGGTGGCGTTTTGTCCTGTTTCGGGAATCATGTACAGGTCATTTTCCCACTCAAACATAAAGGGGTAGGAGAGGTGGTAGTCTTTTTGCAGTATGGTGACAGGTGGCTTGTGATTTCCTTCTTTGTCCATTTCTATGACTGAGATTATTCCTTTTGCACCAATTTTTGTACCGCATGCCTCTAGAAAAATATAGAATTTATTATTTCTTTCTATGATGAATGGATCTGCCCAGAAAATCCCGTTTGGAGGAAGTAGGGTTTTATACTTTTTGAAATCAAAAGGTGGGTGATTGACATTTTCTAAACTGTATAACAACACCCAATTTTCCTTTGTTCGCTTTTTGCTAATTTTGCGCTTTACGAAGTTCATAAAGTACTTCAACAGCGGAAATAGAAAATCCATGTTGCTGACAGAACCAGTACTTGATTCTTTGCTTAGAGGTTTTCCTATTGAACTATTTTCAACGTCCTCTCTTTGTGACTTTTTGAGTACCCTTGGAATAAACAAGGAAGCCTTCCAATAGGCAGTATTCATATTATGGTTTACAGAAACATCATGTGTAGATGATTGTGACTCATAAATAACGGTTGTATCTTCTTGATTTTCAGCTAGTAAGTATAGGTTTGTCTTGGTGGTGGGCGTTTTGTGAATGACATCCCAGAAACCATCTGGTGTTGTAAATATCCCTGTTGTTTCTTTGTGGTGCGCATAAATTCCAAATTTAGACCAGGAGAATAATTCTTTGGGAATAGCATTAAAGCCGAGCCTAATGACCAAATCTATTTTGGTATTTTGGGGTAAATTTTCTTTGCCACTAGTAATGGTAGGAATTTTAGACAGTAATTTTTTCGTATTTACTTTAGAAAAAGCATTGTTCTCAACCTTGTATTTTTTAGTTTGGTACTTTAAAAACCAGTGATAAAGTGCATATTTTGAATCACTTATTTTTTCTTTTGAATCTGGATTGATAATGATGAGTGAAATATTTCCTAGCTGTCGGTTTATGACTTGTTCAAGCATGGAATATTCCCAGGCATATACCTCAAAGGAGTCTAGAAGTAAAGCAATGTTGCGTTGCTGCGGATGGTTAGATTTAGTGTCTAATATTTTTTCCACATTGATAATTTTTTACCTAATAATGCTTCGGTTTTCTCCATGTCACTTTCTATTTTTTTATATAATTCTTTTTTTAGTGCCAACGGAAATTCAGGATTTTTTTCAATACTATTTCCAAATAGCTTGAGTCCAATATTCACAATGTGTTCAGGAATGTATCGTCGGATTTTTTTTAGGGATTTGAATACCTTTCCTTTTCCTCCGTCAGCTAGAATTTTACGATTAGCAGTTTGGTTTTTTTGAGAAAAATCTTCTTGCTGTTTGTAATAATCGGCATCTACCCCAATGAAATTTGCCAATTGAACAAATACATCTTTTGGATTTTTCACATACTCTTCAAATACCAATAGCAATACATTCTCTTTTCCAAATTGCGCTATATACGGAGAGATTTGCATGTAATAACTTGATCTTGATACAAATGATGGGTTACTCAAAACTTCTTCTTCCATGGTTCTTTTAATCCGACCCCTCACATAATTGTGAGCAAAATGTGATTCCATGCGTTTGATTGGATCACGCATGATGTAAATAAGTTTTAGGTTTGGATTGTACTCATGCAACTTCTCATGTGTATTTGGAAACTCAGGATGCATCGTGTAGTTAGTGGACCCTTCTCCTAATTTTTGTCCTTTTGTAGGTTTATATAAAGCATGGTACTCATTTATTTTTTCCGCCCAGTTGGTATGAGTGCTAAAAAATTCAGGTTCTTTTTCCTTGCAAAAACACACGTCGGGGTGATTTGATAAGCCATTTGCTACACTGGTTGTGCCACATTTAGCAGCACCGATAATCATAAAATCAACCTTCATTTTTTACCACTTAATTTTAAACTAAAATAGGGAGCTTCTATTTAAGAAGCAAAATTATAATAAACAAAAAAATCCCACTCGTTAGAGCGGGATTTTAGTTTGCATATTGCTATAAATTTATTCTGAAGCTTTATCACCTCCTTCTGTAGGGGTATCTCCCCCTTCAGTAGCTTCGCCTTCAGCTCCTTCTTCTCCTTCTTCTCCTTCAACCTCTTCCTCTTCCTCGGTTTTGAGTACTCTTGGAATTTCAACCACCACTACTGAAAGTTGTGCTGGATCTAATATTTTGCCATGTTCGATGGTTATATCCGCAACTTTCATGGAACTGTTAAAATCTAGTTCCGAAATATCTATTTCAACATAGTCTGGCATGTTTTTTGGAAGTGCCTTAATTTTTAAGGTTCTTCTTTTTTGAATAAGTGTACCACCATTTTCAACACCAGGAGACTGTCCTACCAGGTGAATAGGAATATCCATCTTAATTGCCTTTCCTGTATGTAATTCTAGAAAATCTGCATGAATAATAGTATCATTTACTGGGTGAAATTGAATGTCTTGCAAAATGCACCTAAACTCGTCACCTTCTATATTTAGGTTTACAAAATGCGCATCAGCAGTGTAAACTAATTCTCTGAACAATATCACAGGTACAGAAAAGTGAATTTGCTGCTCTCCCCCATATATTACGCATGGAACATTGCCTTCATCTCTCAGTTTTTTTACTTCGCTTTTTCCGAGATTTGCTCTTTTATACCCTATAATCTCAATTGACTTCATCATAATTAAATTGTTTATATATTAAATTGTTGTTTCTTAAATAAATAGCGCACTTATTGAATCGTGATCGTGCACGTTTCTGATGGCTTTTGCAAATAATTCTGCTACTGTTAATACTTTTATTTTCTTAGATTTCTGTTTTAATGGAATAGTATCTGTTACCACCAACTCCTCTAGTACTGAATTTTCAATATTTTCATACGCCTTTCCCGAAAGTACAGGATGTGTACATATTGCTCTTACAGATTTTGCCCCTTTGTCCATGATAATTCCTGCCGCCTTGGTGATTGTTCCAGCGGTATCTACTAAATCATCAACCAGAATAACATCAGCGCCTTTTACATCTCCAATCAGTTGCATGGAAGCAATTTCATTGGCTCTTTTTCTGTGCTTATCGCAAACTACCATTTCGGTAGCAAAGTGTTTGGCATAACTACGTGCTCTTTTCACACCGCCTACATCTGGAGAAGCAAATAATAAATTTTCTAGATTTAATCCATTTATATAGGGAGTAAAAATAGCAGAACCATCTAAATGATCCACTGGAATGTCAAAAAATCCTTGTATTTGACCTGCGTGCAAATCGCAAGTCATCATACGGTCAGCACCTGCGGCTTGTAATACATTGGCAATTAATTTTGCGCCAATAGCAACGCGTGGTTTGTCTTTTCTGTCTTGCCTTGCATAGCCAAAATACGGAATGACCACTGTTACTGATGTGGCGCTCGCTCTTTTGGCAGCGTCAATCATCAGCAAAAGCTCCATCAAATTGTCTGTAGGAGGGAAAGTAGATTGAATGATGAATATTTCACAACCTCTGACTGAATCGTGGTAGAACGACGATAATTC
>CAYRIF010000285.1:0-4473 GCA_964424205.1 uncultured Roseivirgaceae bacterium
TGAAATTTTCAGCATATTTATTTCCAAAAAGTTAGATTTTTTATGCTACTTTTCTTATAACGTCTTGTAATGCGGGTTAACCACTTTCCCAATAGGTTAGCAATTTCAGAAGTAATTTTGAATATCATAATTTATTTTTTACATTTAACCCTCATTGTTTATAAATTGTGGAAGTTATATGGTTAATGAAAGGGAGCTTTGGTCAGGACTTCAGGATGGAGATGAAAAATCACTGACCGCTATTTATGAGCTTTACTATCAACATTTATTCAATTTCGGATTTCGAATTTCCCTAGAAAGAGAACTCACAAAAGATTGTATTCATGAGATGTTTACGAAACTATGGAAGAACAAAGAAAGTCTAAGTGAAGTGCTTTACCCTAAAGCATATTTGATGAAATACTTGAATCGTTTAATCCTAGCACAAATAAAAAGCAAGATCAAAGAGCAAAAAAAAAACTTCCTTTATAACCACCATGCTGATCTTATTTTTGACTATGAGAACAGCTTGCTATCTGAAGAAGCGTTGAATGCACAAAAAAAATCACTTAGTCAAGCCTTAACTCTCCTAAGCCCTCGGCAACAACAGATTATCCAGCTACGGTTTTATGAGGGGTTTGACTATAAAGAAATTGCAAAAATTACTGCTTTAAAACCCAAAACAGTTTACAACCTATCTCATGAAGCAATAAAATCGCTAAGAGAAATAATGATTTCGCTAGCAATTTTACATTTTTTGGAAAGCACACATTTATTTTAAAATGCATCTACCCGATGTATTTATTTACGATGATACGCTGTAAAAAAAATACAAAAAAATAGGGTAATTTGGATTTCCCCTCCCTCTAATATATAAAACTTCAGGATTAGCTACTTGTTGTAATACTAAATTGAATCAAATAAAAATTAATACTAAAAATAATGACCTATCAATTGCTTAAAACTCCGATAGTTACAATGGTTCTTGTACTTATTGGAGCATTGACATTATTTTCTTGTAAAACCGATATGGAAGTAGTAAATAATATTGCTCCCATAATTTCAGGAGCTGTGCCTTTAATTGCAAAGAAAGGGGTGAACTATTATTTCACTCCTGAAGCTTCAGACGCAGATGGTGACGAATTAATTTTTAGTATCATTAACAAACCTGGCTGGGCGAGTTTTGATATACAAACTGGTACACTTACAGGTATACCACAACAAGACGATATCGGCATTTCAACAGGCATCATCATAGAAGTATCTGATGGAGAAAAAACTGCCTCTTTAAAATCATTTAGCATCTCCGTAATAGCCACCTCTGGTGCAGAGGTAATTGTTAGAGCTAACACTAATTTTTCTTCTCCAAGTGATATTTCAAACTTCGTTACACTCGCAAAAGAAAATAACATCTCCGTTATAAGCGTTGCGGTAAAACAAGATGAAGATACAGGACTTAAATCAGGTGCGGTATTTTATAATAGTCAAATAGCACCAATTGCTACAGGCTATCAATCATTTGACGTGCTTGCAGACATCATACCTAAAGCACATGCGGTGGGCATTCAAATTAAAGCGTGGATTCCCCAATTTCATGACCAGACAGCTGTAAACAAAAATGCTAATTGGCAAATGATGGCTTATGAAAATGGTCAGATTGTTCCCATAGGGGGCAACGGAAATGAGTATTTTGT
Organism: uncultured Roseivirgaceae bacterium; assembly: GCA_964424205.1. Taxonomy (GTDB): domain Bacteria; phylum Bacteroidota; class Bacteroidia; order Cytophagales; family Cyclobacteriaceae; genus CAYRIF01. The sequence continues at coordinate 1,674 of CAYRIF010000285.1, forward strand.
CAACCCACTTCATCCCGATGTTCAGGACTATGAGTTATCTATCATCACTGAAATAGTTGAAAATTATGATATTGATGCTGTTGTTTTAGATTGGATTAGGTTTGACAACTATAATATGGATGTCAGTGATTATACACGCAGCACTTATCAAAATATTTTCGGATATGATCCAATCACCATTAACTTTGCTTCGGACAATGCAAAAAGACGTGAATGGAATGATTGGCGATCAACTGGAATTTCTTTGTACGTGAAAAAAGTAAGTGATGCTATAAACGACATCAAGCCTGAAATGGTTTTAGGTCTTTATGTTCTTACACCTGAATTTGAAGAAGTAGCACAAGATCCTAAGAAATACATGCAGTATATAGATTTTGTGAGTCCCATGGCCTATTATGATGATTGGGGGTTTTCGGTTGATTGGATTTACAGAGAAGGAGGAATACTCTCCGCCACCAATAGTCACCTTGGCAATAAAGAAATGATTCCTGTGTTTGATCCAGACTGGGGAGTCAGCATATATCATAATATCTTTGATAATATAAAAATAAAATATCCGAAAATCACAAACCTTTCATTTTTTGAATATGGTACTTGGACTGAATCAAGACTAAAAAATGTCAATGAAATTATGAACATTGCTGATTTCCCCCAATAAAAAGTAAACTAGGCATTTATACAAATAATTTTTAAAATAATAGGGAAATTTATCTTCACCATCCCTCTTATAACTACAAACATCAATTAATTGTTCTGCAATGAAACATGAACTTTACGACGTCAGTGATTTTGTGAATGATCCATCATTTCAATCATTTGTATATAAAAAAGATTCGGAAGATATGAAATTTTGGATTGATTGGATAAAAAAACATCCTCACAAAAAAAAAGAAACAGATCAAAGCAGCTATATATTGAGATCTTTATATGTCGAAGGAAAACAGTTAACTGATGTAGAATACCAAAATCAGTTGGAAAGATTAAAAGGTAGCCTGCCATTAACTAAAGGAGTTAGCCAGAGAGCACTAAACAAAAGCAGTTCACGACTCTTTTATAAAATCGCAGCATCGGTGAGCATTTTATTAATTATCAGTATTCTTTATCTAAAATATGGTGACACTAATCTAAAGTTGACGCAGATAAAAGCCCAGTCAGATTACATAGAAAAAGTAGCTGCAAAGGGACAAAAATTGATTATTAATTTAAGTGATGGATCTATAGTCACACTAAATGCAGAAAGTAAATTAAGGTATCCTCTGAATTTTGAGAAAGGAAAAAGAGTGGTTTTCTTGACTGGTGAAGCTTTTTTTAGCATTGAACACAATCCCAAGAAACCATTTATAGTGCACACTGAAGATATGGTTACAACCGTACTAGGTACTTCGTTTAATATTTCAGCCTACGCAGGAGATAAGCAAATATCAGTTGCGGTAGCCACAGGAAAAGTAATTTTTGAAAAAAAATCATCCAGCAATGATTCAGATAAAGTGATATTACTACCGAATGAAATGGGTGTTTTTAATAAAGCCGAAGTTAAGTTGAAAAAAGCAGATTTCAATGAAGAAGAAATATTTGGATGGACAGCAGGAGTATTATACTTCAAGGACACTCCTTTATCAGAAGTATTTGTTTTGTTAGAGAGGTGGTATGGGGTAGATATCAAAATAAATGATGCCTCTCAAATAAATATGACAGGGGTTTATACTGGTAGCTTTAAAAATGAAAGCCTTGAAAATGTCTTAAAAATCATACAATACAAAGTAAAATATGAATATAAAGTCAAACAAAATAATGTCTATATAAATTAGAGTGATAATAATTAAAATAAATATAGGTTAAAAAATGTCAGCAACAATGTTGCTAGTCAAGCATTTTGTCGTTTTTAGATTTTCGAAGATTCGGATGACAGAGCGCTACATGTAATTGATAAACAAAAATTCATCAGGAACATCCAAAAATATGAAATTAAAAGTATCCCAACAAATCCTAAAAATGACCAAGCAACTGTTTTACATTACAATAATACAATGCATCAGTTTTTCTGTTTTGTTTGCCTCAAATGGTAGTAGTCAGGTATTAGATTTAAAAAACATCTATCTGACAACGGCACTAGAAGAAGCAAGTTTGGAAGAAACATTTTCATTTATAGAACAAAAAACTGGGTTGCGATTTTTCTATAGTTCAAGTTCATTAGATAATTCCATTCAGATTTCTACAAATAGCACGCCTATTTCTCTTTATAATTTACTTATTAAAATATCAAAAAAAGCAAACTTAAAATTTAAGCGCGTCAATCAAACCATTATTGTTGATGAAATTTCTTTGAAGACTAGCAAAAATCAAAGAGTGACTGAGGAGTTTAAAAAAAACGTAACGGGAAAAGTGACTGATATTGACGGAAGTGGTCTACCTGGCGTTAATATTATTATCAAAGGGACCACTACAGGTGTAGTGACCGACATCAATGGTCGTTATCAAATCTCCGTTCCTGAAAATGCCACTTTGGTTTTTACTTTTGTAGGATTTGTTAGTGAAGAAGTGCAGGTGACAAATCAAAACATTATAAATATGATACTATTCCCTGATATTACACAATTAGATGATATAGTAGTAGTGAGTTATGGCACCGTTAAAAAGAGTGAGCTAATAAGCGCAATATCAACGGTAAAAAGTGAAGAAATTTCAAAGGCATCAGTAAGAACAATTGGCGAAGCACTGCAAGGGAGGGCTGCAGGTGTAAATGTGACAGCGGTTAGTGGTGAGCCAGGCGCCGGTTTAGTAATTAATATCCGTGGTACTG
>CAYRIF010000286.1:0-4464 GCA_964424205.1 uncultured Roseivirgaceae bacterium
TCAAAATCCACCACCGCTTTTTTAAATTCGCCTTTTTCAAATAAGAGATTCCCGCGCATCCAATACACTTCACGCTCATCTACGCCAATTCTGATTGCGCTAGTAAGGTTTTTTAATGCCTCCTCTTTATTCTCCATTTTGTAATGTGCAATCCCTAGCATTTTAAAAACAGATTCATCCTTTATTTTTAACGAAACTGCTTTCTCTAAATTTATAATAGCCGCTGCATAGTCCTCCTGCTCGTATTTAGCAGTTCCTCTATTTTTCCATGCCTTTGCCAAATCATCTTTTAGTAAAATCGCTTTGTCATAATTGTCAATAGCAGCTTGTAAGTCCTTTTGTTGATGTTTTGCTTTACCCAAATTATTATACAAAATGGCACTTTCAAAACCCGTTGCAATCGCTTTTTCATAGTTTTTTGCCGCCGATTTAAAATCATCAGACTTGAATTGCGCATTGGCTAGAAAAAAGAAAGTTTCTCCATCCTTCGCTCCTTGCTCCACGGCCTTGTTCAAATCCATAATTGCTCCTGAATAGTCTTTGGTACTATATTTTGCCTTGCCCCTGAGTGTATAGACTTTAGTATCTTGGCTTCTAAGTGCCACTGCCTTATCAAAGTCTTTCAATGCATTTTTATATTCCTTTTGCACAAAATAGGCTTCTCCTCGCAAAGTAAAATACTTCGCATTGTTTGCATCAAGTGTGGTTAGTTTATTCAAATCTGCCAATGCTGCCATTGGTTTCTTGCTTTTCATCTTTGCTAGTGCCGCCAGTAAAAATGGCTGTTCACTTTTTGGATATGCGGCTTTTGCTTGATTAGAAAAACCGATAGCATCTTTCAAATCCCCTTGTTGATATGCCAACAAAGCTTTCAGATAGGATACATCATACCTTGCCTTTTTCAACCAATCGCTCATTTTTTTATTGACAGGTTTAAAATTGTTAATTGCCGCAACGCTTGGCACAAAAGTAAACCCCGAATTACTAGTCAAGTCGCCTAGATAAATTCCTACCAGCTCCCCACTGTCATTCACCACCGGACTGCCTTTTTTCATTTTAGTTGAATAAGCAATTTTTGAAATATCCGGAAATTCTGTGGTACTATACGTCTCTAGAATTGTTTCTCCATAAGCGGCAATCTCCTGAATTCCTACTGCCGAAATTATTTTTACCTGGTCATCTCTCTTAAACGAATTTTGTGCGGATTTCAAAAAAGAAGGTGCTTTTGGAAGGTTTTCCAAGTCAAACCTTACCAAGCCAAACTCCTGATTATCAGCTACAATCTTGCCAATTTCGAATACAGTGCTATCTTGTAATACAATTCTTGCTTTAGTAGCATCTGTAAAAAGTTGTCCTATTGCCATTCCTGTTCCTTTGTCATCTACAAAAAAACCAGTGCCTGTTTTAACGACACTGCCATTATTATTCAAGGTTTGAATCAAGAAAATGGCTTCATTTTGCGCATTTACCGTTTCAAAGGCTGACATGCAGCCCAGGAATAGAATTAAAAAAATAGGTCGTCTCATGTGTAATGCTCTCTTCATTGGTGTACAGTATTTTCCTATCCAAATATACTTTTAAAGGAAAAAACTACCGAAAGCAATTGTGCAGGAAACTTACACAGTTAGATTTTAGCCGAAGTTGTGGGTGAAAAGCTTATAGCATTCAAAGCATCAGATGAAGTTGGATGTGCGAAGTTGGGTGTTAGGTGAAGATAACTTTTATGATAGCCTAAACCTGTTGCTCCAAATAATGATACGCAATACCAAACTCTTTTTTAATAGCATCAATTTTAGCATCAATTGTTTTATCAAGCTCATTTTTGTCAGCCTTGGCGGCTACCATCATGATATTTTTTCTGGTATGTTCGTTAGATACAAACTCAAATATCTTCGTCTGATAATGATTTTTCTCCAAAATCAATGCACGAATGGTATCAGTTACCATTTCAAATTGGCGCTCTTTGAAAATTCCATATTTTAATATTGGGCTTTCCTGCGTTTTACCTTTCACTTGCTGTCTGATTTGCTTATGGCAACAGGGTGCACATATAATTAACTCTGCATTTGACATGATTCCTTTGCTGATGGCATCATCTGTCGCCGTATCACAAGCATGCAGTGCAATCAAAATATCAATGTGCTTCTCTTCAAATTCCTGAATTGATTTTTGCTCAAACCTTAGATTCTCAAAGCCACATTTTTCAGCGATTTCGTTACAGCTGTTTACTAGGTCTTCTCGGATTTCAATCCCCAGCATTTTAACGTCTAACTTTAATTTTTTGGTTAGAAAATCGTACAGCGCAAATGTCAAATAGCCCTTACCTGAGCCCATATCTACAATATGAATCTCATTTGGAAAATCCTTGGACTTCATCAATCCTTCTATAATTTCTAGGTATTTATTAATCTGACGGTATTTGTCCGACATCTTTGGAATGATATTTCCTGCGGCATCGCTAATTCCCAACAAATTCAGGTAATAGTCATTGTGCTCAGTTCTTTTGGTTTTTTCTCGGTCATGGTTTTCTTCCAACGCAGGTTTTTTGAAGCTCGCATGCTGCTGGAGCAGAGTGGCTATTCCTTTCTTTGAAATTTTCAATATAAAATCTCCCTTGATGGTAAACAGCGTGGCAATTCGGAAATTGGCTTTAAGCAAATTAGTTAATTCAACAATTGCCTCCTCCAAAGAAAAATTCTTTACCTCATCCTTGGTTTTGAAACGGTAAGTAAGCGATAGTTTAGAAACATGTTTGATTTTAACGAGCCGCACATATATATTCCTCAATTCATTAGATTTTGCAAAAGGCTTGCTCAAGGTCAGCTTTACAAACTCCTTACTCTTAAAGCTATCACTGAATTTTTCAAAAAAATCGTTGGTATTTTCCATCCTGCAAAGTTATGTATTTAAGGACTCAAAGAGCACATCCACTAAATCAAATCTTCAATTTATTGCTAGCATAAAAACGCTTCCATTGACTTATCCTTGATTCGGTAAAAAACGTATCAAGCATTTTTTTGGTATCAGCGGGTATCTCTTCAATTTGCGTAGGACGGTGAATGTTTTGCAGCCCCTTTGCGAGCAATTCCTCCTCTAGATTCCACCATGCTGAGAGTGGTTTGACATATGAATTTGGGTTGGCTAAGAATTCATCAAAATCTATCACCTTATACAAATTGGTATCAATGGTACTCATCTGGCTAGCGATATATATCAAATTATCCTCCACAATTTTAGCTTGCAACCGAACACTATCTGTAAACCCTCGCCGAATGCCACTATAGGTTGCGGAAATAGGATTCCTATACAAAACAAGCAGTTTATACTCCAATATATCTTTAATCGTCTCCGTTAATTCTATGATATCTGGTCTTCTGAGGGTATTTCTAGGATTTTCAAACGGAAATGATACAGACTCGAAAAATTGTGTTACACCCACTCGTTCATACTGCTGAAAAATACGTGTTAGCGCTTCCTTTAATAAGCTGGTTTTTTCGGGGATTTTTGGTTTTACTAAATCAGATAATTTATCTTTAATTCCCTTTTTTGGTGCGGTATTCCATTGTTGCACTAAAGGCTGACGCCACATGCCCCTTGAAACAAAGTTCTTCAACTTTTCATGATGCTCCAAAATAGCATGGAACATATGGTGGCCTGAACCTTCAGTACCTATTAAGAACAAGAATTGCATTTTTTGCACGAGAGATTACTTTCTCTCAAAGCTATTCAATATTTGCCTATATAAAAAGAGGTGATGCAGTTGCATCACCTCTTAAATCTAATAAACAATCACTAATACTTTATTCTTGTTCTTCCGCTTTCAAAAGTGCACCTTCTGCATCATAGGTAAGGGCTACATTTTTTCCTTCGCTACTTACATTAATTTCATAAAGCGTACCTTCTTCAGTAGCTGTAGAAAAAAGATTTCCAACTTCCCAAGTAGCATAATCACCTGCCGCAACAGCATCTTGAATTACTTGAGGTAATTGGTCTTTGGTTAGTTCCGTTTTCTCGGCTTGCGTTGCTACTGCCTCAACAGCTACTACTTCTTCAGTCACAGGCTCTACTTCTTCAGTAACGGCAATATCTGCATCTTGAGCATAAGCTTGAACTCCAATAATCATCGATAATAATAATAATTTAATTTTCATAACATTCTGATATTTAAAATTTTAACATTAGTTTAAATACCTCATTAGAAATATGATGCCAAACAGTATAAAATATATAACTGACTGATATTCAAATAGTTATGTATTTTATACTTTCAGAAAATAATTATTAATTGCACATATCTGTTACAAGTTGGGGAATTCTTCTTCAGATTTTGAGTGGGTGTCACTTATTTTATATACCTAAAGTCATGTCCCGATTTCAATTGTTTCAAAAACTCATAAATAAGTTTGATCACATTGTCAACATCATCTTCGTGAACGGTCTCTACCGTTGTGTGCATGTATTTAA
>CAYRIF010000287.1:0-4458 GCA_964424205.1 uncultured Roseivirgaceae bacterium
AGGGGCACGTAACCATTTACGGATTAACCACAAAGTAGTCGGGCATTTTACCTTGGAATGTCTACTATTATTGCAGCGCTAAATTAAGCCAATAATTCTTTTTCAATTACTTCTTCCAAAGCATTCTTTGGCAATGCACCTGCTTGCATCATAGGTTGTTTTCCTTTAGGCATGAATAGAATGCTTGGAATACTTTTTATTCCAAACACAGAAGCTAATTCTTGTTCTACTTCTGTATCTACCTTATAGATGTTGATTTTACCATTATACGCTTCAGAAAGCTCTTCCAAAACGGGTGCCACCATTTTGCAAGGACCACACCAATCTGCATAAAAATCTATGATTCCAGGCAATTCTCCTTTAAATTCCCATTCCTTAGATTTTGTATAATCAAATATATTTTCTTTGAATTTTTCTGCTGTCAATTTAATCGTTGCCATTGTTATTTATTTTTTTATTTGTGTCCAAAAGGATGTTTCATTTATTTTATGCAAATATAGTTGCTTTGTGAGCTTGTAAGAGTAACCATTGTTACAGTTTATGATAGGTGTCAGGTGATTGATACTAGATGCACGACTGGAGCAATCTACAAGTTATCCAAAGCCTGCTCAATCAAGTCCTTCACTTCTTGTGCATATGGATCGACTTCCTGATTGCTTACAATTCCCAAAGCCACGACTGGATCCATCACCGAAATGTCGATGCTCCCCTCCTCATTTTCAATAACCGTAACATTACACGGCAACATGATGCCTATTTTTTGCTCAACTTGTATAGCATTATAAGCAAATTCAGGATTGCATGCTCCCAGAATTTTATATTTACCGATATCCTTGCCTAGCCTACTTTGCATCGTGGACTGCATGTCTATTTCGGTCAAAATACCAAAGCCAATATCTTTTAGTGATGCTCTTATTTTTGCTTCAGCCTCTTCGAAACTACAATGCACCGTTTTATTCAAGTAATACATAACCCAATCATTTAGTCCTTTTCTATAAATACAATCTCTGTTTCAATTTCCGCAAACCTTCTAAACATCTCCAATACACCACAGTACCTTTCAATCGACAAGTTAACCGCTTTGGTTAGTTTCTCTCTATTTAAATCAGTGCCATAAAAACGAAACTCCACGCGTACTTTTTCATAGTACTTTGGGTGTTCTTCGGTCAGATCTCCTTCTACATTTATTTGTACGTCATCTACTGTCAACCGCATTTTTTTCATGAGCGAAGCAATGTCCATACCAGCACAACCCGCCAGTGACGTTAACATCAGTGCCTTTGGTCGTACACCCATTCCTTGACCGCCTACCTTTTCTCCTGCATCTACCATCACCTTTCCTCCTGGCCCATTGGATTCAAACAGCATATTTCCCTTCCAATTTACTTCTACTTTATGTGTCATATTTATTCCTTTATTTTTTTAACAAACGTACCATTTTAACCTTTCATGCATTGTAACAATAGTTACTTGCAAAATAATTCATTTCTGAAGAAATTAATTTCATTGATCCAAATCAATAAAATAAGGAGCACATGTGTTATTGATTTAAATCAATATTATTTGTATAAATATACAGCACTTTTGCACCAGACATTACAACTTATCGCTAATATTAGGCAACTCGGTAAGCGTTTTATATACATGAGAAAGTTTTGATTGTCAACAGATTTTTTATTAATACCTTTAACAAAACCTAGAAAAAAAAATGAATACCTCCTTAAAAGTATTACTCATAATATGCATTGTGTTTTTTACAATAAATACAAATGCACAAGAAAGGACACAATCAATCAGAGGGCAAGTAATTGACGTGGATTCGAAATATCCAGTAATAGGCGCCAATGTTGTTGTCATAGGTTCTGATCCTATCATCGGCACCTCAACCGATGCACAAGGATTTTTCTATATAAAAAATGTAGTCATTGGCAGGATATCACTAAAAGTTTCAGCAATCGGTTACGAAGAAGCTGTTGCCCAAAACCTGTTACTAATGACTGGAAAAGAGCTAGAAGCAAACATTGAAATGAGAGAAAGCATGAAGACACTAGATGCCGTGGTCATCGCAGCATCAAGTGAAAAAATAGCCGTCAATAACGAACTAGCTACTGTTAGTGCGCGCTCATTCAATGTAGAGGAAACACAACGTTATGCAGGAAGTAGAAATGATCCTGCTAGAATGGCATCCAATTTTGCGGGTGTAAGCGGTGCTAATGATAGCCGGAATGACATTATTATCAGAGGAAACTCACCGGCAGGCGTTTTATGGCGACTTGAAGGTGTTGATATCCCTAGCCCCAATCACTTTTCTTCTTTTGGCAGCACAGGCGGCCCAGTTAGTATGTTGAATAATACATTATTAGCAAAATCTGATTTTATGACGGCTGCCTTTCCTGCAAACTATGGCAATGCCATAGCCGGCGTTTTTGATTTACAAATGCGAAATGGCAACAACCAAAACAGGGAGCATTTATTTCAAATTGGATTTAATGGTTTTGAACTAGGCACAGAGGGGAATTTTAATGCCAACAAAAAATCATCTTACCTCATCAATTATAGATATTCTACGCTCGGGGTTTTTGATGCGCTTGGCGTAAATTTTGGTACTGGAAACGGTATTCCGAAATACCAGGACCTTTCCTTCAAACTAAATTTTCCAACCGAAAAGGCAGGTAGGTTTGTATTCTTTGGTTTAGGCGGAATCAGTGATATTGCCTTTTTAGGAAGTGAGACAGACTTGGACAAAGAAGACGCTGCCGATCTATTTGGCAACGAAAATGATGATTTGTATGATGCTAGTAGTACTGGGATTATTGGACTTTCACACACCTATTTTTTTAACAAGAATACTTTTAGTAAAATTACCTTGGCAGCTTCGCACCAAAAAGAAAGTGTAGAGATTGACTCTGTCAGCAACACCGATCGCTCCATACTGACACGCTATACGAGCATTAACAATCAACAAACAAAATACTCGCTAAATGCACTTGTAAACACAAAAATCAATGTACACAATACTTTTACAGCAGGAATGATGCTAGCGTCCTATGATGTGCAATTTGCTGATAGTACTTTGATTAATAATGGTATTAATCCTTCATTTTGGGTGTCTATCAAAGAAGGAAGCGGCGCGAGCCTTCTAAGCCAAGCATATGCCAACTGGCAGCACAAGTTTAATGAGAATTTAACCTTAAACACAGGCTTGCACTTTCAAAATTTTAACTTAAGCAAAAGCACCGCCATAGAACCACGAATGGGGCTAAAATATCAAATTTCACCAAAACACGCATTAAGTATGGGTTATGGAATTCACAATCAACTTCAAGCATTACCTGTCTATTATACCAAAACAAAATTACTAAACGGCAGTTATGCATCTTTGAACAAGTCCCTTGATTTCACCCAAAGTCAACATTTAGCATTGGGATATGACATCAATCTGTCGTCAGATTTTAGAATTAAAAGTGAGTTGTACTATCAATCGATTAAAGATGTGCCAGTTGAAAGATTTTCTAGTACTTTTTCGATGTTAAATGCCGGTGCCACTTTCGGAACACCTGACAACGGTAACCTAGTGAATAACGGGAAGGGAAAAAACTATGGTATAGAATTAACCGTTGAAAAATTTTATAGTAAACAATACTATTTCTTATTAACGACCTCTATTTTCAAATCTGAATACCAAGGAAGCGATAAAGTGTGGAGAAGTACCGCATTTGACGGTTCATATGTAGTTAATTTACTAGGCGGAAAAGAATTCAAAATTGGAAAGAACAATAATACGCTAAGTTTTGACATCAAAATGACTAGTGCTGGTGGCAGGGCCTATACCCCAATTGATTTAGTATCATCCAAAATGGCGGGAGGAGAAGTGCTGTTCGATAACCAAGCATTCTCTAAAAAGTATGATAGCTACTTTAGAACGGATCTGAAAATTTCATACCGTATTAGTAAAAAGAAATTCACACATGAGTGGGCAATAGATATTCAAAACATCACCAACAGGGAGAATATTTTCAGCGAAGCCTATAATAGAAGGACACAGCAAATAACCCGTCAAAACCAATTAGGTATATTCCCAATTCCACAATATAGGATTTTATTTTAACCATTATGCAATTTTATTGCGTTTATACCATAACATCAAAATGGTATTAGCCACCATTTTCAGGTGGCTTTTTTTGTGGGTATTGCCCTGAATTCGACGGGGAATTTTTTCACAGCTTTAATGAAATTTTCCATTAGCGACGCATGATTTTCATAGGACAAACAGCTTAATGCCTGCCTGCGGCTGGCAGGCAAGAAAATGGAAAGAAGAAAATGGGAAATTTCATAAAGCCCCATGGGAAGGCAAAGAAAACGTAATCTTTGAAACATAAAAGTGTCGAAATAGCCAGCTATTTATTCGCTTTTGATGCCTCAAATCTCATATTCTATTTACCTTCGGTGGCGTAAAAA
>CAYRIF010000288.1:0-2344 GCA_964424205.1 uncultured Roseivirgaceae bacterium
TTTTAGAAACATGGCAATTTGATGTGAAGGCAATTATCGATGGCATTCCTAATACAGTGATTGTCATTGATAATCAAAATATTATTGAGGATACTAACAAATCTGGGGAAAATCTAACTGGATGTACAGTAGAAAAAATGATAGGCAAGAATTTTCAAGACTTTTTACCAGAAATTAAAATTGGTAGTATTCCACTTAACAAAAGCATTACCACCATATTTATTGACAAAAATAAAAAGAAACATGATGTCATCGTTATTTCAAATAACATCGTAAAGAAAAAAGGGAAGAGAAAGTTATACCTAATAAGAAAACTCAGTACCTAGTAAAATACTAAGGTGATTTACAATAATTAGCATTTCAATTTTACGCAACTTTAGTTTAGAGATTCCTCCCGATAGCAACGGGACGCAGGAATGACGTTTTCTTTTTTTAAACTCCTAAACTATGCCACCTGTTCAATATTTCACAATTTCTTTACGCAGCACAAAATCTCTTGAAAAAAGCTGCATGACATAAATACCTGCAGGCAATCTACTAAAGTCCATGGTCATTTGATTGTCAGCAGTTTTACTAATTGGTGAAGCGAACACCGCTCCTTTTAAGTCAAAAATTCGAATGCTCAATTTTTCATTCTTTTCATTGTCAAACTTGATATGAACTACACTGTTTGTCGGGTTGGGAAAAATAGTGATGCCCTGTTTTGTTAGTTCATCATCGACCCCGTTAATCAAAAATATAGATGAAGAGGTAGATTTGGTTAGAATATGATGGTTGGGATCAAAAACTATTTTCTTCACGAAATCCTCCGCCTGAAATTCAATGGTTTGTCCTGACGAGGTGTGGTCAAATACAAAAGTGGTGTCTTTTCCATTCGCCAAAGTAGCCACAAAAGGTAAAGGCATTTCAAAAAAGTCTACCGAAGTATGCGAGGTGGTTTGATTTGCCGTGATAGAAAACTTCCCATCCGCTTTTGACACATAAGCAAAAGTGTAGGAAGGGTAGCCCTCACCATAAAACCAATCGTCCAAAAATTCAGTCAACTCTTTACCACTCACTGCTTCTAAATGCTGTTTCAAATCATCTGTACTAGCATGACTGTATGCTAATTTTGGGTCATTCAAATAGTTTTTCATTCCTTGGAAAAAGTTGTCATCACCCACCACCCAACGTAACATGTGCAATACAATCGCACCTTTATTATAACTCAGCCGACCATTAAATATTCCAGCCGGACCAAAAATACTTGTTGTATCGCCCACTTGAATAGACCCGCCACTTTCACTTGTAATATGATTGATTTTACCGATTAGCCAATCATCAAAGTCCACTGAACCTAACCCGTTTTGGTAAGTTAAGCCTGTTAAGTAAGTGGCAAAACCCTCATTCAGCCAGATATTTTTCCAACTGTTACACGTCACCTTATCACCAAACCACTGGTGTGCCAACTCATGCGCTACCAACCCATAATTAAAATTTGACATGAAACTCATCGTCTGATGTTCCATTCCTCCAAAATTAGGAGGAAACTGTGCGTGTCCATATTTTTCATCTATAAAAGGATACTCCCCAAATAAATCAGAGTATAACTTTATAAAATCACCAGTTATTGGTGTTTGGTTTTTAGCAGTAGTCAAACTACTTGGATACACATAATTTAAAATTTCTAACTGCTTGCCGCCTACGTCCACAAAATCTGAATACACTTCATAATTGGTCACACCAATTGCCACCAAGTAAGTTGCAATGGGATAGCGGTGTTTCCAATGATAGGTTTTAAAAGCGCCACTTTGTATTTCACTCACTAACAATCCATTACTTGCTACTCTATATTGTTCTGGGGTTGTTACAATCACATCTATAGAATCTACTTTGTCCCCTAAATCCATTCTAGTAGGCCACCAATATTTAGCGCCATAAGGTTCTGACAAAGTAGAAATAGCAGATCCATTGGCGTGTGCGCTTTGTGTAAATGCACCATCTGTATTCGGTGGTACACCTTGATAATAAACCGTCACGGAATCCAAATCACCAAGACCTATATTTGCAGGTAACGTTATCTTTAATAATTCCGCTGCATGATCAAAAATTATTTTAGATCCTTGGTATAGTACCGAATCAACTGTTAGTGCCGCATTCAAATCAAAAATCACTTCTGAAAAATTATCTATGCCTGCCGTAAAATATGTCGTCACATTTCCCTTGATAAATAAGACGTCAGGATCAACTTCCCATTCCATTCTATGGTATTTTATATCATAGTTATAAGGAATCTCTCCTCTTCTAGCATTTATCTTTTTTTGATGCGAATTACCCTCCCTTTTTACCATATCATCAAATAGCA
>CAYRIF010000288.1:2444-4447 GCA_964424205.1 uncultured Roseivirgaceae bacterium
ATCCATCAAGCACTTGACAGAACAAATGAAAATGCATTTGCAATTTCAAAGCAGATGGATGATACCAAGATTGTCATTCTCTCTGACCACCACCGAGGCAGGCGTGATGGGGCAGACGATTTTTTGAATAACGAAGTTACCTATCAAAAAGCATTGAAATATTATCTTGAACAAGACTATACATTATTATTACTTGGTGATGTAGAAGAGTTTTGGGAAAACCCTTTTGAACTCGTGATTAAAAAATACAAAGAAGTCTTAGCACTGGAAAAACAGTTTTATGACCAAGGGAAGTTACTACGTATATGGGGAAATCATGACGACATTTGGCAAGTAAAATCATATATCAATAAATACCTAGGCAGTGTTTTACCAGGTATTGATGTGTATGAATCGATTAAACTAGATTTACTTGATGGCGAAAAATCTTTAGGAAAAATACTATTCGTTCATGGGCATCAAGGCACGGCTGCCAGTTCCCGCTTTGCTGGTATCAGCCGATTCTTTGTACGTTATGTGTGGCGCTATATTCAAAAATGGTTTAATATTCCACTCTCCACGCCCGCCAATAATATCAGACTAAAATCTCAGCATGACATGATTATGTTTGATTGGGCAAACAAAAGGTGCGAAGAGATTCTTATCTGTGGACATACACACCAACCTGTTTTTATGTCATTTACACATGCAGATATATTAAAGAAGCATTTAGAGGTTGTAGAAACATCGCTACGTAATACAACAACAGAAGTAGAAATAGCAGCCTTAAAAACCCAGAAAGAAGAAATTCTAAAAAACCTGACGCGCATCAAAAAAGAGCATGATGCTACCACATTAGAAGTTACCAACCACCGAAAGCCTTGTTACTTCAACTCAGGATGCTGCTCTTTTAGCAATGGCGACATCACTGGGCTAGAAATAGAAGGTGGGGAAATCCGGCTCATCAAGTGGACGATGAGAAGAAAAACCCATCGTAAAATCTTAGAAAAGAATAATTTAAAGTCTGTTTTAGCTGCTTGTGAATAAGCTATAACGTTCAGGTAGCCGTTGTTGTAATTACGCTCGTTTAATCCACAAATGTTTCTTTGATGACTAATTTCACTTCTTTTATTTCTTGTTTTGTCATTCTTCCTAGTACTTTAATTATTCTTTGTTTATCTACTGTTCTGATTTGGTCAATCACAATCCAACCAATTTGTCCATTGTGTTTGATTTTAATGCGTGTTGGGTAGTTTTTGGAACTTGTAGTCATCGGAGCAATTATTATTGTTCTTAACGGTCTATTCATCTCGTTTGGAGAAACTATAATACAAGGTCTAGTTTTCTTTATTTCACTTCCAACCGTCGGGTTTAAATTGACCAAAACTATGTCATATTGATTTAATTCCATTCCTCAAGTGTTTCATCTTCAAAAACGTCATTAAATAACAATCTATCATCTCCATTTTCGTTCATTTCTTCAAATGCTTTTTCCCATCCATTTCTGGGATTTGATAATGGCTGAATTATTATTTTTCCTTTCTCAAGAATTAAATTTACTTGGTCTTTAATATTATATTTCTCTAAGATCATTTTACTAAAACGTATTCCTTTAGAATTCCCTATTTGTATCACTGAAACTTTCATAATATTTATTTTAATAATGTAAGTACAAAGTTATTACAAATATTCCGTTTTACAAATTATTATTAACGGTTAATGCATGGTATCCTAGGGTGCTATGCACTATATTTAGTATTGCCAACAGTTATTTATTATTTGTCATATTTTTTATCTCAATACTCAAAGGTGGTTTTTTATATTTTCCAAGTACAAGTTTAGCGTGATAACTTTTCTTTGGTTGAAAAACTATAAGTCCACCTTTCAACGTTACTTTATCAACTAATGAGTATAAATCTTCATAGTCTTGTATACCTAAAATTCCCTGTTGAGTATTATTTTCCTTTTTAGTAACTATTCAGGAGGGTAATTTAGCCGTTAGCCTAAGAATATGCAGAATGTTA
>CAYRIF010000289.1:0-4435 GCA_964424205.1 uncultured Roseivirgaceae bacterium
CTTCCCCGTGGTCTGTGTCTTCACAGAACACCTACCTGAAAGAGTAAAACAGTATTACACCTTTCTTATTATCTGCTACTACATGCAATTATGAACGAAATCTGCGTCCAATAAATACAAAAATCCACGACATTATATTATTTGCTAGTTATTAATTTGGACTTCTAAAAGAATATAGGCATTTTTCGGGCTAGAAGATATGACCAAGTATAAAATAAAGCTAGCGCCTCCTGATATTGATGAAAGTGTGATGGATATACTTTCAAAGCGCTTCGCAACTGCCGCAAGTAATCCGAATGCATCATTGCATAAATTGGAGCATCAATTCACAGAATTGATGGGTTCAAAGTATGCTTTACTATTAAATTCTGGCACTTCTGCAATCCACCTGGCACTGTTGGCAGTGGGAGTGGAGCTGGGTGATGAGGTCATCTGCCCATCCTTCACGTTTGCAGCCACCATCAATGCCATTTCGTATATTAATGCCACACCTATTATCATAGATTCGGAGGAAAAAACTTGGAATATGTCGCCTGATTTATTACAAAAAGCAATAGTTGATAGGATTGAAAAAGGCAAGAAGCCAAAGGCGGTGTTGGTAGCACATACTTATGGAATGCCTTGTCAGCTAGAGGAGATTTTAGAGATCTGTCGCGAGTATGATATCCCTTTGGTTGAGGATGCCGCTGGCTCTTTGGGCGCGAAGTATAAAGGGAAAATGTTAGGAACGTTTGGTGACGTTGGGATTATCTCCTTTAATTATAATAAGATAATTACCACCATGGGAGGCGGATTGTTACTGACTGATAATGAGGCAATTAGAAAAAAATCATATTATCTTTCTACCCAAGCAAAATCAGCCAAACCATTCTATCATCATGAAGAAGTAGGCTACAATTACCAGATGCATGGACTGTCAGCTGAACTTGGTTTGTTACAATTGGACTTGCTTGAAGAAAGAGTCGAAAAGAAAAGAAGTATCCATAACTTATATTTTGAAGCGCTTAATGATTTTTCTGACATTACTTTTTTGAAAGAACAGGAAAATTTCTTCTCGAGCTATTGGCTTTCAACCGTTGTGCTGAAGGATGAAGGTGATGTGGTCAGGTTAAAAAAACACCTATCGGATAGTGGCGTGGAAGCAAGGTTTCTTTGGAACCCCATGCACCGACAACCTGTGTTTTCTGAATATCCTTCCTACTTAAATGGTGTGTCGGATAATTTGTTTAAACATGGTCTAGCATTACCATCTGGAACAGGTCTAACAAAAGAGCAACAACAGTTTGTAATAAAGATGATTATGGATTTTTTAGGTTGAATTTAACCATGAAAATGGATTTAAATTATTTTTTTTATAATTTTTCTATTATTTTGCGGAGACAAATTGACAATTCGTCGAAACTGTACGCTTAACCCCAAATATTTAAACGAAATTACACAGTCTTTTTGACGAGTTATTTATGCAAAATGTAGTAAAAAGTTTAAGGATTCTTCCCAGGTGGATTATTTTGGTAATCGATTTGGTACTGCTATTTCTAGCGGTAGGTCTCGCTTATTTACTTCGTTTTGATTTTGACATTGATTTAATTATCAGAGAAAAGTTTTCGCAGGGAGTTTTGCTGTTTCTTCTCAGTGGACTTGCGGCAATTCTAATTACCAAAAGTTATACTGGAATTATTAGATTTACATCTGTTGAAGATGGCTTACGCGTGATTTATATGGCTACGATCACTATGCTTATCACGCTGATAATCAACTTGATATATCTGAATTTTGATCTTTTTATCATTCCAAGAGCGGTCATAATCATAGGATTTTTTAACGCCGTTATCTTCCTTTTCGCCTATAGAATGCTGGTGAAGTATGTATTTAATTTTTTCACAAATACGATTCAACGCAGGGTGCATGTTTTAATTTTTGGAGCAGGCAGATTTGGGCAAATTACAAAGCAAGTTATTGATAACGATGCTACCTCCAACGCTAAGATAGTGGGATTTCTGGACGATGATGACAGAAAAGTTGGGAAAGCGATGGGTGGTATTAAGATTTATAACCCCCGTAAAGAATTAGCGCATGTTATCAAAAAGTACGATGTTCATGAATTAATTATTGCATCACGAGATATAACATTGGCTAGAACCAATGAATTGGTAGATCAATGCTTGAAGTATGATATAAAGGTGCGCCACATCCCACAACCAGAAAGTTGGATGAGTGGTGATCTTAATTCAAATCAAATAAAGGAACTGAGGATAGAAGATCTTTTGGGGCGTGATGCCATTAAAATTGATAATGTAAATGTTCGAGATCAGTTAAAAGGAAAGCGGGTTTTAATTACTGGTGCTGCAGGATCGATTGGAAGCGAGATGGTAAGGCAAGTGTTGGAGTATCAACCTGAATCCCTTATTTTGTTGGACCAGGCAGAGACACCACTCTATGAAATAAACAAAGAGATACATAAGTACAGAGAAACCATAAATATTCATGCCATTATCGGGGATGTACGAGATAAAAATCGGCTAAAAAATATTTTTGAGAAATATCGACCACAGGTGGTTTATCATGCTGCCGCCTACAAGCATGTGCCCATGATGGAAATTAATGCCACAGAAGCGGTATTGAGTAATGTGATGGGCACTAAAAATCTAGCGGACATTTCGGTAGATTATGATGTGCAGAAATTTGTCATGATATCTACTGACAAAGCAGTGAACCCAACCAATGTAATGGGTGCTTCGAAGAGAATTGCCGAAATCTATGTCCAGTCCATGAGTGGATACTTATATAAGGAAAGTACCAAAGACACTTCCTTCATCACTACAAGGTTTGGCAATGTGCTAGGTTCCAATGGCTCGGTGATTCCGTTGTTTAAAAAACAAATAGAAAAAGGAGGACCAGTCACTGTCACACACCCGGAAATGACCCGTTACTTCATGACGATTCCTGAGGCATGTCAACTGTCATTGGAAGCAGGTGTCGTGGGAAAGGGCAACGAGATAATGATTATAGATATGGGTAAGTCTATAAAAATTATTGATTTGGCAAAGAAGATGATAAAGCTTTCGGGCAAAACATTGGATCAAGATATAGACATTGTGTTTACTGGTCTTAGAGAGGGTGAGAAACTGTATGAAGAACTATTAAATAACAAAGAAAATACGATACCTACGCATCATCCTAAAATAATGATTGCCAAAACCAGGGAAGAAGATTACTTGGAAGTTAGAAATAAACTTGAAGCGCTGGGAAAACTAGCGCTATTGGGTGAGGAATTAGAAATGGTCAAGTTGATGAAGGTGATTGTACCGGAATTTATCAGCAACCAATCTAAATACCAGGAGCTTGATAAAAAAGCAGTCAAGGTTTAAAATATTTTTTTGTGATTTCTTGTTACTACATCAATGAGTAATAAATACCTCGAGATTTTAGAGCTTCAGCCAGGAGCCACAAAGAAGGATTTAAAAGCTGCCTATCGCAGACTTTCCAAAAGGTATCACCCAGATATTAACAAGGCGGCTAATGCTGAGGAAAAGTTTATTGAAATAGCAGAAGCCTACAACTTTTTGACGCATGCAGGACCAAAACCTAATAACGAGCAGACCACCTATGACTATGATCCGTTTGTTACGGACTACGAACTGTGGCGACAAGCTGC
Organism: uncultured Roseivirgaceae bacterium; assembly: GCA_964424205.1. Lineage (GTDB taxonomy): Bacteria > Bacteroidota > Bacteroidia > Cytophagales > Cyclobacteriaceae > CAYRIF01. The sequence goes on from CAYRIF010000289.1 coordinate 3,656, forward strand.
CAGAGCCAAGGCAAAGCAGCGAGCTAGAGAAAAGTATCAGGAAGAAGTAGCATTCATTGCCGACGTAACCAATGGATTTAATGTTGTGGTTATAATTTTTATTGTATTTAATATACTGCTTGTGTTGGATTACGCTTTGCCTCGAATAGCGTATAATCAGCGTATTGATGTTGCTAAAGTTAGTAATATCTATACCGAAGCCACCATAGATTCTTATGTATTTGTTGGTTATAATTTTGATGAAATTTCTATGGAGGATTTTAATATTACCTACGAAAAGAATGTGCTCCCAAATTTCAAACACTATGAAAGGGCTGCGGTCATCACAACACCGATATTTAAAAAACCAACGTCCATCATCATTGTGCGTGATAGTAGCACCTATGAATATGGCCAACCCTACAATATCTATAGATATTTTAAAGTCATTCCCCTTATGCTGACGCTTTTGGTTGCTTACAGATTCATCAAAAATATTGATCAAAAACTTAGCTTGGCGATCATACTTATTATTTTTGTGCTTTATGAACTGCTTATGTTTTTTGGGTTTTAGAAGAAAAACACAGGCAAAGTTAAACGTTGTGAAAATCCAATCTGGATTAAAATAATCCAAAGATAAATCGTAACTTTGTATCCAAGTAGATACAATATTATGTTCTTTATTGAGAAGACATCTGAATTTGATAAGTGGTTGAGAAAGCTGAAAGACTTGAAAGCAAAGGCGTAAATCTTGTTCAGAATTCAGAAAATTGAAAACGACGGACATTTTGGAGATTGTAA
>CAYRIF010000290.1:0-4407 GCA_964424205.1 uncultured Roseivirgaceae bacterium
AAGTATCGGGATTGCGGCTACACGAAGCTAATCGCATGAATAATGCGGGTTAAAGCGCAAAGAACACTTAGAATAGCCTATAATCAAAGAAACAGCTGCAAGATTTGCCTGAAAGTTTAAAGAAAAGCAGCCTGCTCAAAGAAACCAACAGCAGTAAGGGCTGACTTTTAACTTTGTCTGTCAATTTACTTGAATTGCATCGTACCATTTTCCTCAATTTTAACCTCCAATCAACCTCGTTTACAACGAGGACGCACGAGGACAGCGTTTTTAACGCACTTTACTAAATATTCCCCCCACCTTCCGTATATTTTTCCACCCGTACTTTCAAGTCTTCTAGGCGCAGAATAGCATTACAATCTCCTCACTTTGACCGCCCTAAACCAGACACCCGCGCCATGATCCTGCAGCGCCAAATAACCGTTATTGACTTTCCCATAATCAGGATAATCCTTCCATTTCCCACTATTTCTTTTTGCCCTCCAATCCTCTGAAAATTTATCAAATTCAACTATTTTTTCACCATTTAGCCAGTGTGCTACCTTCCCTTTGTTAAATATGATTCTTGCGCTATTCCATTCACCTACTGGTTTTAGTTTTTTCTTGTCATTGGCTACATGCATGGCATAATTGGCACCCGTTTTTTGCCAGTCTTTAATAGGATCAGGGTATCCTACATCATCCAGAATTTGATACTCTGCGCCAGTTTGATAAGGAGAATGATAGATGGTGTCTTCTACAACATGGTAAAAAATACCACTATTGCCTTTGGGACTAATTTTCCATTCAAGACTTAACTCAAAATTATCATATTGCTCGGTAGAAATAATATCACCACCTTTATCCCCTGCTTCGCCAAAACACTCAATTACGCCATCTTTCACTGCCCAATTACTTGGCAAAACATCTTGGTTATATCCTCTCCATTTCGAAGCATCCATCAAAGACACCCATTCGCTCTCTGTGGTAACCTCCACTTTTTCAGTAGCAACTTCCTCAGTTGTTGCTGCTTTTTTCTGCTCCTGCTTGCATGCAAGTATACTCAAAGCGATAAATATTATGCTTAGAATTTTTCTCATAACCACCTTATTTTTTTATTTTTTTCATTTTAATAGGATCCCACTTAATCGCCTGATCTTCGAAGTAACTATCATTACATGCTAGTGCAGGTGCTGCCGCTCTGTAGCCAAATATGGCGTCTTCTACCACTGATTTTCCTCCTCTTATCGCAGTAAACCAATTTGAAAAATGATCGTAATGCGCCCCTTTATAGCCTTTTTCTGCCTCATATACTGTTTCTGATTGTTCAACAATTTTTTTGCGACTTGAACTTATGCCAGATTTAGCTGCCTGTGCTTTAAGGAAAGGATCATCAAAGGTTTCATTGTTTCTTCTCAGGATTACTTTGTCCCACTGCACATCCATGGAGCCTTCACTGCCCACAATTCTTAGGTAAGTAGTTCCTGAAGTGCCATCCACAAAATTGCAACGTAATGATAAGTTAAATGCCGGATGTTGCCTGGTATCAGGGTAATCGAACGTGCCTATAAGCACATCAGGCACTTCCCTACCGTCCTTCCAGTACCGCAGTCCTCCCGAGGCATATATTTGGTTTGGCCCAAGCGATTTTGTAATGAAGTGAAGGCTAGAAAAAAGATGTACAAACAAATCGCCCGACATGCCGGTCCCATAATCTTTATAATTTCTCCACCTGAAAAAGCGAGTAGCATCAAATGGAATTTTTTTATTATCTCTTAGAAAAGTATCCCAGTCCACCGTCTTCGTTGAGGCGTCTTTTGGAATATTGTATTGCCAAGCACCAGTAGGGCTTCTTCTTGCCCAAAAACCCTCGGCATAATTAATATCTCCGATAGCTCCCTGTGCCAATAATTCTTGTGCTTTTTCATTTCCTAGTGATGCCAATCCCTGACTTCCTACCTGAAATACCATGCCTGTCTTCTTTTGTGCAGCAATCACTTCATGACCTTCATCTATGGAATGAACCATCGGTTTTTCACAGTAGACGTGCTTGCCTGCTTCCATGGCTTCCACAGAAATTTGCTTGTGCCAATGGTCTGGCGTACCAATGATAACTGCATCCACATCTTTTCTTGCTAGAATTTCTTTGTAGTCTTTTGTTGTAAAAATATCATTTCCCCATTGTTTTTTTGCGTCTTGTAAACGACCAGTATATAAATCGCATACCGCCACTAATTTGACACCATCATGTTTCAACGCCGTATAAGTATCTTGGCTGCCCATGCCCCCTGCACCAATAAGTGCAATTTGTATGGTGTCATTGGCAGTATAGTTCGCTCTATAAAGCTGCGTGATTAATTGCTTCGGTTTGGCGGCGATAATTGAGGGGGTGGAAATAATTGCCGCAGTACCTACACCTAATTTTTTTAGGAATTGCTTTCTAGATTGTTTGATTTTTTCTGACATTTTTTAGTATTTAAGAATTTTACGGTTTAAATATATAACACTATCCAGCGAATGCTACCCTGCACTGTCATGCAAGTACAGGATGCCAATAATCTTAAAAAATTGTTTACTTGCAATATAATACCTTTTTAATATCAATATGCCGCATATAATCCGTTTCTTTCCTGCGCGCTGGCAGGCGGGTTCGCCCAGGTGATGCATAAAATTAAACCGTAGCGATGCTATGCTTGAATTTTATGCCTCACCTGAACAAAAAATAATTCAGATTATCTATACGGCATTGTAAAATTAACATGGTATAAGTGTTTCGTTTATATAAAAAAAATCATTCTATGTCTATTCTTAACGTTCAGAAATTTGTCTTCCTGTTTTTTATTATTTTAACATTGATAGCTTGTGATAAGCCAGCAAAAACAAGTTGGGAGGTGCTGTCGCCGGATGGCACTATAAAAGTAACTGTGTATAATGCGCCAAAAGATTCGGTAAATCTTCTCCGTTATCACGTTGAAAGCATCAATGGAGAAGTAGCAACCGAAGTGATTGGGCAGTCACCCTTAGGCATTATTAGAAAAGATAATTCTTTTTATAAAAACTTGAAATTTGTTAGTGCAGAAAGAAGAAACCTGATAAAAGACTCCTATACCTTAAAAACAGGAAAAGCACTTCATGTTGAGTGTGTTTCTAACGAAATGACACTTCAGTTTATGAATGATGCGGAGCAACCCATCAATATTATTTTCAGAACTTATAACGACGGCGTTGCTTTTCGTTATAAATTTCCAAATGAAGATACTGCGGTTTATACAATTACCAAAGAGTTGAGTGGGTTTGCAGTACCGCAACAAAAAACATGGATGCAACCTTACGATTCTGTTCGAAAATGGGGCCCGGCCTACGAAAAAATATATAAGAATGGTGATAACTTGAAAAATCAGGATGACGCACCATTCGGATGGTGTTTTCCAGCTTTGATGAAAACAGCAAATAGTTGGGTATTACTGACAGAAGCAGATTTAGAGCCTTCCTATTTTGGGGCACATTTGACTAAACAAGATGAACACGGTGTATTCTCAATTCGCATGCCACTGGCAGGAGAAGCGATGGGCTTGGGAAAACCACAACCCAGCGCAACTTTACCTTGGGCAACACCCTGGCGAGCAATAATACTAGGCGAATCATTAGGAACGGTTATAGAATCGAATATGGTAACCAATCTCAGCAAACCTAATGTGTTAGAAGATATAGATTGGATCAAACCAGGGAGGGCTTCTTGGAGTTGGTGGTCGAGTGAGAAGTCGGGGCGTAATTTGGATTCTTTGATTAATTTCGTTGATCTTGCTGTACAAATGACATGGGAATACTCATTGGTTGACGCCGACTGGAATCGGATGCCCGAAGGAGAGATGGATAGCTTAGTCAGCTATGCCAATTCCAAAAATATTGGACTTTTGTTTTGGTATAATTCGGGAGGAGCGCATAACGTGGTTGAACATGAGCCTCGAGATTTAATGGATAATCCAGAACATCGAAGGGCCGAGTTTAAAAGGATACACGGGTTAGGCATCAAGGGAATTAAAGTAGATTTTTTACAGAGTGATAAAGCTTTCATTATCCAACAGTATATTGATATTTTAGAGGATGCCGCAAAAGAAGAGTTATTGGTTGATTTTCACGGCTGTACCATTCCTAGAGGGTGGCGAAGAACTTATCCCAATCTCATAAGCATGGAAGCTGTATTAGGAGCGGAATCATATCGATTTTCCGAAGAGTTTGGCAAAAAAAGCCCAGCCTTGCACACGATATATGCAGCAGGGAGAAATGTTATCGGTCCAATGGATTATACGCCTGTAACTTTTTCTAAAAGTAATTTTCCGCACCTTACAAGTTATGCACACGAAATAGCATTACCTGTTATTTTTGAATCAGGCATCACCCATTTTGCAGACAAAATTAGTGCCTTTG
>CAYRIF010000291.1:0-4386 GCA_964424205.1 uncultured Roseivirgaceae bacterium
AATCAGCGAACTGACTTTACCTTTTTCATAAGGTTCAAAACTACCGAGCCAAGTGGCTTCAATAATCAAATTATCCGGAATTTGCCCAAATAAACCGTCAAATACTTTTTCATAATTCAAGCGAAAGGTTTTTTCACAGTACTTTCCATATCGTACAAGGTTTGAAAAATTATGCCTACCTTGAAAACTTAGTAAGGTACTAAACAGTGAAATCAAAAAATCCTTTCTTCTTTTATCAATTCCTGTCAATTTATTCACTATCTTTGCCACGAGGGTTTTACTCTTACTCATAGGGGGTGGATTTTGTAGTTTTTGAATCCACAAATATCTAACTCCCTATGTTTTTTCCAAATTTTTCTTTACCGAACCATTGAATACAAAACTTTCGATTTGTTCAGTATTAAAATATTTTGAGATTTGTTCCATTTATTTTACAATTTTACTTTCCTGCATTTGAGTTATCATATCTTCAATGGTTTTTTCCAGGGGAGTATAGGTCAGCCCTAAAATTTCTTTACTTTTAGTATTGTTTAGTTTAATATCATAACCTACATTTCTGCTGATGAATTTATTCTTTAAATTAAACATCCAACCCACCAAATAGAGCATAAACTTTGGCGACCGCATTAGTGGTAGTTTGTATTTGTTACCATAAATTGCTTTTATCAAACGAGAAAAACCATACACACTTTCTGTTCTTTCTGCTAATATATGTCGCCCTTCAGCATTGCTGTTTTCAAGTGCTAAAATATGTGCTTTTGCTACATCTCTAACATCAACATAACCGAACATAAGGTTTGGTGCTCCCATATAATATTTTCCTGTAAGCATTTCTTTCATAAAGTTCAAACTTTCAGAATTGGAACTATTCGTTAATGATGGACCTAAAACAAAAGAGGGGTTTACAACTACCAGTTTCCATTGCTCTTGTTCTTTGCTGAACTTCCAAGCCTCTTTTTCTGCCAATACTTTTGAATAAGAATAAGGTTGATGAGAAACTGTACTTGAATAGTTAAAATGCTCTTCTGTAAATTCAGAAATACCTAACTCTTTCATATCGATATTATCTCCGTGTACAGATGCTACACTTGATGTTAAAATTACTTTTTTAACGGTAGAAGATTTTGTTGCAGCATTCAATACATTTCGTGTGCCGTTTAATGCAGGGTTAATTAATTCTTTTTGAGCATCTTTATAACGCAATGTAAATGGTGATGCCATATGAATAATTGCTGAACATCCTTCTGCTGGTTTTTCAAACGCTCCTTCCGTAAGTAAATCGGCTTGCCAAAACTCTAACTTTCCATCTGTTTTATTTTCTATATCTATCAGATGTTGATATTTGTTTGTTTTAGACTTATCTCTGACTGTTAATCTAACAGTATATCCTTTTTCTAAAAGGCTTTTTGTTACCCAAGAACCAATATATCCTGTTCCTCCTGTTACCAATACTGTTTTATTCATAATTTTTATTTTTTGTTTGTAACACTATTCCAAGACATATTTATGGCTTGGTTAATAATTGTTTGATTTACTTTTATTGTTTTTTGAAATTGAATTTGCACCAATGCGACCACATTTCCGTGAATGGTTTCTGTTAGTAATACAATGTTGATTGGTTTTAGAATTTCGTCATCTAATCCTTGTTGAAAGAACTCAATAATAGGATTGTAATATTGTAGTCCTTCTTCTTTTGTTTTACTTAAAATTAATGGTGATTGCGTATAAGTTTGTAAGAATTTAAAGGCTTGTTCGTTTTGACAATAAAATTCAAAAAGATTATTCCAAAATTGGAAAAATGCTTTTTTGTAGTCGTTCGAATGTTCGTTTTGTAATAACAAAGCCTTCCCCATTTCTTGTTTAAGTTGAATGTAAATAGCATTTACAATTTCATTTTTACTTTTATAATGATGATAAATTGTTCCCATTGCAACATCTGAATCTTTGGAAATTTGAGACATTGGCGTTTCTTGTATTCCCTGTTCCACAATAAGTTTAAGAGCAGTATTTAGTATTTTTTCTTTTTTTGCCATACAAAGTGAATGTTCATTCGGTTGCAAATATAAATAAATTTTCTTCAATTAACAAGTTTTAATTATTCATTTTGGAATTTATGTTTCTTTACTGTACCGAATTGTGCATAACACACCCATACACCCACAATTGCCGATACATCTCTTTAAGTCCACAAGTGTCATTTCTTATTTTCATGGTCAAACATACGACTTTTCAACAAAAAATCCAAAGAACTAAAGATATTCCAACATTAATCTACACATCTCTTATAAACGCTAGAGAAATTATTGTGATTTGTAGCCTTAGGAATACTTTTGCTCTCCACCCCATTTCACCTGCTTATCCACACTTTATCAACATTAAAATAGGGTTTTCCACAATGTGGAAAAGTAATTAATATTTATAACCTATTGATTTATAGACTTTTAATATAGTTTTCCACATAATGTGGAAAACTTTGAGTTTGAAAAAATAAATTTTCATTTATATTTGTACCAGCAAAGATGGCAAGGGAGAAATTGCCACAAAAATCGGAGCGAAACTAAAAACTACCAATGCTTTTGAAATAGACAAAAGCAAAATGAAGATAAAGCGGTTTACCGCGAAAGAAGCGGTTTGATTTACATTGTTTCCGGGCGGACTGACATTTTTGTTAGTTCGCCTTTTTTTTCGACCTTTTTGTAATAGCCATTTCATGGATTTTGTGTACATTCACCCTTGAAATGGAAAAATCGCCTAAAATCTATCCTGCGGGTTCTCGAATCGACCAGCTAGAGCATGAACTGCATCTTAAGAAGTTGCAGATGAATAGCCTGTTGGCCATTACCCAAGCCATTAATAACAACGTTAATGAACAAGGGCTATATGCGATGTATCGGTCTTTCATCACTTGGGATTTGGGCATTCCAAGGCTAGCATTATGCGTAATGTCTGACAATAAATGGGAAATTGCGACCCAAAAAAATATAAATATCCCTGATATTCATGTCGATTTTTCCCCCTTGGCCATAAAATTCAAAGAGCCTGCAAAAATCCCAAAAGGGACTCACCCTTTCTTAGACCAATTTGACTTTGCGATTCCTGTGCGACACAAAAACCAACCCATTGCCTGTGCTTTTCTAGGGGGGATGGAAGAAAATGAAAGTACTTATGACAAGATACAGGTCATCACCGCCATTACCAATTTTATCGCAGTTGCCCTAGAAAATAAACGGCTATTTAGAGCAAAATTAGAGCAAGAACTCATTCAAAAAGAATTTCAGCTAGCTACCGAAATTCAAGAAATGCTCCTACCCAAAAACTTACCCAATACAAAGACCTTTGAGCTCTCCAAAATCTATCGTCAGCACTCTCAAGTCGGTGGGGATTATTATGATTACTTTCCGCTGGACGATAATCGATTTGCTTTTTGTATTGCGGATGTTGCTGGCAAGGGGATAAGTGCGGCACTGCTTATGGCTAATTTTCAAGCGGTGCTCCGTGGGCTCATCTTCCAAAAATCAACCCTTAAAGAATTAGTCATCACTCTAAATCATAGTATTTTCCAAGTAACCAAAGGAGAGCGATTCATTACTTTTTTTATCGGCATTGTGGATTTTGACCAATCCACGCTAACTTACGTAAATGCAGGGCATATTCCCCCTATTTTTGCGCAAGCTAAACGAACTAAGACCTTACGGAAAGGGTGCTTGATTCTTGGGGCTACCGAAGAGCTTCCTTTTGTCCAAGTTGGGGAAGAAACCATCGACGAAACCAGCATGATTTTCACTTTTACGGATGGAGTCACTGATCTGACCAACAATAAAGGGCAATATCTCACAGAAGAGAAATTAATTCACTTTTCTAATAATCATTTTCACCTTACATCAAAAGAATTCAACGATGCACTATTTCAACATGTCGAAGAATTTAAAGGAGACTTGCCGTTTCCTGATGACTTCACGGTGCTTACTTGTAAGATAATGCCAGAATAGAAAACGGATTATTTCAATGTTTTGAGCTATCTTTGCACAAAACATCTACACATGAGCACTCGCAACAGTATTTTAACAAAAATTTTTGAATTAGAAATCATCCAATTTGGTCAGTTCACTTTAAAAAGTGGGATTAACTCCCCTTTCTATGTCGATTTGCGCGCCATTGCTTCTTCTCCTATTTTACTTCAACAATTGGCTCAAGAATTACTCACGCTTTGCCCTAGTGAAAGCTATGAGCTTATCTGCGGAGTGCCTTATGCCGCACTGCCTTTGGCAACTGTAATGTCCATCGAAAATAACACTCCCTTAATCATCAAGCGTAAAGAAAGCAAGGGCTATGGCACCAATAAACTCATCGAAGGTATTTTCCGAAAGGGGCAAAAAGCACTCATCG
>CAYRIF010000292.1:0-4373 GCA_964424205.1 uncultured Roseivirgaceae bacterium
AAGCTATATCATTGTGTATCAACGTGTTAAGGTAAAAAATGTGCGAAGTCAGGAGGTTGAGATGACACACTAAGCAAAGTCTCATCAAACAAAAAAGCTGTCGCTTCAGAACAGACAGCTTTTTTTGTATGTTACATCATCATCTTCCAAAGTGAAATATTACAACCCATTCTTCTCTCCCTAATATCGTGAAATTAAATTTGCACTTTCTCAGCACAGAAATACTAATGATTAACAAAAAAAGGTAGTCTGTCAACCGACAAACTACCTCTTAACGAGCCTCCTATAGGGATCGAACCTACGACCTACTGATTACAAGTCAGTTGCTCTACCAGCTGAGCTAAGGAGGCTTATCTTTTAAAGCGAGTGCAAATTTATACTCTTTTTTTTATTTACAAAATTCTTTTGCTACTAATTTAAAAAATAATTTACACTAAGCAAATTATACACTTCGAATCATTTTTAACTGTGCCTTTAATTTATTGAGCGCTACCGTCGCTTTGTTAATTTTCTCATCAAATTCCTTCTTCACTGCATCTGCATTTTTAGAATTGGCAAAAAAACCTAAATTATTATTCCACAAAGCAATGTCACTCTCCAAACTAGAAATTTTCCTTCTGATGCCAAACTCCTTTTTCTCAAGTCGTCTCCCTGCGTCAGGCTTTCCCTTCAACGCATCTATTTGCATGGTAAGGGTAAGTTTAGCCTTTTCATCTTCCGACATCTCACTGGCATCAATAAATCCTTGCACTGCCTTCTCAAATTTTTCGTGGCTAGAATTGATATTCTTTTTAGGAACAAAACCAATGGCATTCCATTCTTGCTGTAGTGCCGTCAGTTGCTCTTTATCCGTCGACTTCTCTTTTGCCAAATTATCAATTTTCCCACAAACCTCATTTTTTAGCTTAAGGTTTACCTTGTAGGATTTCTCTTCTTCTTTGTACTGCGACCTTCTATTATTGAAGAAAGTATCGCATGCTGCCTTAAACTTGGCATAAGTCTCGTTCCTCTTTTTCTCAGGTACCGGGCCTATTTCCTTCCAGTCATTTTGAAGTGCTTTAAGTGCATCCGCCGTTTTATTCCAATCCGTATTGTCTTGGAGTGCAATGGCTTTTTCAGTCAGCGCTTCTTTCCTTTTCAAATTCTCTCCACGCTCACCATCAAGTTTCTTAAAGAAATTGTTTTTATTGCTAAAAAACTTTTTGAATCCTGCCCAGAAAGGTTTGTTTACATCTTTCGATTTTTCTCTTGGCACACCTCCTACTGCATCCCACTGCTTTTGAAGTTCAAGTACTTCTTTTGTCTTTTTATTCCAATCGGTAATTCTATCAGAGTCAAATGATACGAATTCTTGTACTTTCTCACATAATTCTAATTTTACAACCAGGTTTGCCTCCAAGTCCTTTTTCATCTCTCCGTAATGTGCTCTCCTTCTTTCATAAACTTTATCCGAAGCAGCCTTGAATCGCTGCCATAAATCTTCTTGCACTACCCGTGGCACTGGTCCTACATGTTTGTACTCATCATGTAGTTCATTCAGTACATTAATCGCTTTTTGTAGATTTTTTTCTTTTTCAAGTGATTCTGCTTTCTCACATAAAACTGTTTTTAGCGTATGGTTTTTCTTTCGATCCAGCTCCTTTAACTCAAAGTAGATACTTCTATTGTCATAGAACCTGTCCATCAAGGCGTTGTAATTTGCCCATAGTATTTTAGAATGTTGTGGAGGCACATGACCTATTGTTTTCCACTCCACTTGCAATTCCTTGACGGCATTCATGCTCGATGTTGACTCCTTACCGTCCACAAGTTCTCTCAATCTCTCAAGAACAGTATTCGCTTTTTCTAAATTCTCTAATTTTTGTTGTCCTTGTTCTTTGAAGTAGTTTGTTTTTTTTTCTTTCAGGTATTTAAAAGTAGCATAATATTTTTCGGTCAGTTCATCATGGTAATCAAACCCATCTTTATCTCCACCATCTACAATAAATTTCTCTAGCGCCTCGGCTCTCTCCTCCCCTTTTATTCTGGAAAAAATAGGGTTTATCAATGCTAAAACAGCATCTTGCGTCTTGAAAGAGTCTATTTTTGTTAATTCCTGAATTGCGTCAACTAGCGCTTCTTTAGAATATTTGGTATAATCTTTACTTGTAAGTTCCTCATGTAGTACTGCTGCCTCTTCCGCTTTTTTTGTATCCGCATTTTCTATTGTTTCAGCTTCCGCAGTAGCATCTGCTGATTTTCCTTCCTTTTCATCAGTTTTTGAGGTGTCCTTTTCTCCCTCCTCACTCACCTCAGGTTTAGACTCTTCTTCCGCTATAATTTCTACTTTCTCAGCAGGAGTTTCTTGTTTTTTAGAAACCGCTTCCTCTTTCATGGCTTCAATTTCAAAAACCTCAGTCTCCTCCACAGGAGTTTCCTTATCTTCTGGCGCAGCCTCCTCTTTTATCTCTTCAACTTTTGGAGTTTCTTTCTCCTCTACAACCGCCTCAACTATCTCCTCAGTAGGATTGTCTGTATCACTTACAACTTCTTGTACTTCACTTTTTTCAGTTTCAAGTTGTACATTGTCTTTTTCCTCTGGTGTATCTTGCTCCTTATTCATAATTACTAACTGTTTATATACCTAAACAATAACGATTGCGTCACGTTTTACTTTTTCGTAGTTTACAAAAATACTAATTAATTTAATTTAATCGAGGGTCAGAGGGATAATTAGAATACATTTTAAACCTGCCGCCCATGTCTTTCAATATTGTACGCCATAATTGATCGGGGGGAATATCAAAAATTTGATTCTCCGTCGCATTTGGCAATACTATCCAAGAGTTGGCGTCCAGCTCTTCTTGAAGTTGCCCTGCCCCCCATCCTGAATAACCAATAAAAAAACGGAAATTTTTTTCATCAATCTGTTTCGTATTTATCAACGCTTTCAATTGTTCAAAATTTCCACCCCAACATAAATTGTCTTTAATTATTACTCCGTCATCAATGATATCACTTGCCCGATGAATGAAGTGTAACGTATCATGCTGCACAGGTCCGCCTATGTACATGGTCACACCAAAATCCTCCACGGCTTCAATAATTTCATCAAATTTTAATTCTGAAGGCCTGTTTAGTACAAAACCAAAAGAGCCTTCGTCATTATGCTCACATAGATAAATAACCGTCCGTTCAAAGTTTGGATCAGGTAAAAAAGGCTCTGAGATTAAAAAATCTCCCTTTTTCGGTGTTAAATTATTTGTGTGTTCAAAATTCATCATTCACTATTTAGTGTAAAGCAGCTCGCAAAGGCAATGATTTTATCACTTCTGATTCAATCTTATTAAGTTCTTCCAACCTCTTATAAACATCATTTTCGTCAAAATAATTCAAAGCCATTTTCACAAATATATTCCCATGCTTGGCTTCCGATGTCCAAAGTCTTTTATAAAACGTTCTCACTTCTCCTTCTCCCAAGGCATCAGCCACTAATTTAAATCGTTCCGCTCCTCTGCATTCAATAATACTAGCCAATAGTAGGCGATCCATAAAACGTCCCTCTCTATCTGACCTGCAATGATCAATTAATTTTTTTACATATATATCTTGTCCCATTGAGGCGGGGAGAGAAATCCCTCGACCTTCCATTAATTTATATACGTCTTTAAAGTGATCTAGTTCTTCAACGGCCGTTTCTATCAGTTCAGGGATGATTTCTAGCCTATCCGGATACTTTGCTACAAAACTCATTGCCATGGCAGATGCTTTACGCTCACAGTCGGCATGGTCTTGTAAAAAAGTATCGAAATCGTCCATCACAGTATCTATCCATTCTTGACTACTGTCACTTGCTAATGCTATACTAAGTTTCATATTCTGATTTTATTATGCATCGTAAGTATAGCAAATTAATTGATTATTGCTATAATCTGAACCCAGAAAATATTGTGAAAATTTTAAGCAAACCAGTAAGGTTATTAATATAGCAACTATAGCCATGTATCCATTAAAACAAACTTCCATCTACAAACCTATCACTAGCTTACAAATAATATAGTTAACTGAGTTTGATTAACCCGCATTTCATGTGATTAACTTAGTGTATTTACAAGACGTCAAAACAAAAGATATACGGGTATAATTCGAGGGTTTTGCGACCTGTCTGCCAGCTAGGCGAAGAAAATGCGCCAAGATAATTGCAAGTATCCCAAATTTGGCTATTTTATTTTTTTGCAAAATACTAGATAATTAACTGATAGTAAGTGAGTTACAAAGTGATTTTGTTAAAACGGTGAATAATTCAGGTTAATAACCTATCAGATAACCAATAGATTCACAATAATCATAACTATCAAAATACGAATCAATATCCTCAACAGAATAGGTTAAGG
>CAYRIF010000293.1:0-4351 GCA_964424205.1 uncultured Roseivirgaceae bacterium
GACAAATAAAAACACTTCAGAAAGAATCGGTGCTGTTAAGAAATAGGTTGGAGATATATGAGGATATTTAACAATTAAAGTTGAGTTCTAATTTATACAGCATAAATAATAACACATGCAAACCTTTGTTATTTGGTAAATTTTCAATGTAGAAATGATTGAATGCTATATAATAGCTATATTCAAACATTAATTTTAAAATGGTATCAGACTTCCATTAACGCCAAACCTTCCTTCATATCAATAATTGGTTGATATTTTAACTCCTGCTGTATTTTGCTAATATTATATTTTCTTGCCATGTTTACAAATGACAATTCAAACCTAGAAAGGGGAGGCGTTGATTTGATACCAAACAATTTCCATACGCCCTCTACTAAACCTGCCAATGGTTTTGCAATGGTACTGGGCATGTTTTTGTCAGGGGGTATTATATTTTTTGTGGCTAAAAGCTTTGTTAAAAACTCCTTTGCAGCACGGGCATTATTATCCGTTACGAAATAAATTTGCTTGTCAGTACCCTTAGATAATGCTAAATAAATTGACTCCACCACATTGTCAACATGCACCATTTCTATGATGGTTTTTCCGTGATTAATCCACATAAATTGACCGTTTTTCACTTTTTCTGCCATGGTTTCTAGGGCTTGCACTCCTTGACCCCAAATGAAAGTAGGACGTAGAATTATAGAGGTTAGACTTGGATAATTGGAGGCTAGAATACCTTGCTCTGCTTGCATTTTCGCCTTGCCATAATAGGAATTGGGTACGGCTGGGTATGGATAGGTCTCATCAATGTTGACTAAATCGGTTTTGTCTTGCAGTACAGACTCTGAACTTATGTAGATGAACCTTTTCACCCCTTTATTTGCGGCTGCTCGCTGCACACTTATGGAAGCTTCTGTAATATATTTGTGGAAGTAATCCCACTTACCCCAAAACGTTACTGGTGAGGCACAATGGATAACGGCATCTATCTCATTCAGGGAATCTGCCCAATCTTCAATGTTTTCGAGACTTCCTGAAACAGCGGTTGCACCGAGGGCACTTACCGTTTGAGCAGATCGTTGACTTCGTGCTAGTGCCTTGACTTGATGCCCTTCTTTTATCAACCTTTCCAAAAGTTTTTTACCTAGAAAACCACTACCACCTGTGATAAATATTTGCATAACCTGTTTATTTTAACTCAAAAGTACTATTTTTATCATTTAGTAAAGAGAACTTGTAAATATAATAATATGCGTTGGCAAGGAAGAAGACAAAGTAAAAATGTAGAAGATCGTCGATCAGGCGGTGGCGGTAGAGGACGAAGAGTAGCCGTTGGTGGTGGCATAGGTACCATCATTGTGGTGATAATTGCTTTATTGCTTGGCGAAAATCCCATGCAATTAATGCAACAGGTAGAAACTAATCCTGGGTTTCAGCAAGCGCAGACGCAGTATCAAACGAGTGCTCCGGAAGATGAATTAGGACAGTTTGCCTCGGTGGTTTTGGCAGATACCGAAGATGTTTGGCGTAAGTTGTTTCGTGAACAGCTCGGCAAAACGTATCGACCTACCACGCTTGTTTTGTTCAAAGGACAGGACAGATCTGCCTGTGGTTTTGCAAGTGCCGCTACCGGTCCGTTTTATTGTCCTGGAGATGAAAAAGTATATATCGATTTGATTTTTTATGATGAGCTGAAACGGAAGTTTAATGCACCGGGAGATTTTGCATTGGCATATGTACTGGCACATGAAGTGGGGCATCATATTCAAAATCAATTGGGAATTTCAGGACAAGTACATCAAGCAAGAGGACAGGTAAGCAAGGCCGAGTACAATGATCTATCGGTGAGATTAGAATTACAAGCAGATTTTTTAGCAGGTGTTTGGGCACATCATGCCGATAAGGAAAATAACATTTTAGAGAGGGGTGATTTGGAAGAGGCCATTAATGCAGCCAACGCCATTGGCGACGACAGATTGCAAAAGCAAGCACAAGGATATGTGGTGCCTGATTCATTTACACATGGCACCTCGGCGCAGCGTATGCGATGGTTTACCTTGGGATATGAAACAGGAGATATGAGTCAAGGTGATACTTTTAATGCGAGGTCGTTGTAGCATTTGATGTGATTTAACATATGAATATCTGGAAAAAATATTTAATAGAATTTATTTCTGTTTTTGTGGCTGTATTTCTTGCCTTTGCATTAAGCAACTGGAGTGAAAATCGGCGTGAAGATAATGCGGAAATAAAAATACTAAGTGAAATTTCTAATGGTTTAATGAAAGACTTAGATGATATTCATACTAATATTGACGGACATAAGGAAGGTATTAAGGCGTGTAGATTTTGGCGAGATGTTGTTAACGATAGATCTTATAGCAATGATTCTATTGGATGGTATTATTTTTGTATTACCAGAGATTTCATATCTGTCCAAAATACATCTGGTTATGAATCTTTAAAGTCAAAAGGGCTTGAGATATTAAAAAATGATACGCTGAGGTATCAGATTATATCTCTTTATGAATATGATTATGAGACCTTGAGAAAACTTGAGGAGGAATATTATGAAATGCAATTTCATGAAAATTATTTTCAGAAAATCAATGAGGTCGTATCACCATATTTTAATTTTGACGCAAAAGGTAATGTAAAAAGTGTAAGTACACCGATGGCACTGAGCAAGAGAAATAAAAATACTGTGCTGTCAGCCATTTGGAAAATTCAAGGGAATAGAAAATTTATTTTATCCTATTATTGCAAAATTGAAAAGAAGGTCAATAGACTAATAGAGAATATTGATAAAGAGTTCGATAGATAGTCTAAAGCGGATGTTTTGACTTGTTGGTGTCTAGTCCTAAAGTGTATACTTTGGAATTCTAAGAATTTATAACCATATAAACCCACAAATATGAAAACAATGACTTGTAAGCAATTAGGAGGAGCATGTGACCAAGAATTTCATGCCGATACTTTTGACGAAATAGCAGAGATGAGTAAAAAGCATGGGACGGAAATGTTTCAAGCGGGCGATGCAGATCATTTGAAAGCAATGAACGATATGCAGGAATTGATGAAGTCACCTGATGCCATGAATGAGTGGTTCCAAAATAAAAGAAAGGAATTTGACACACTACCTGATAATGGGTAAAAAGTATTCAATAAACGGAGAGAACTAATAAGATGAATTCTAGTATTTTGTGAATAAAATTTTAATAATATTCCTTAGCGTTCTTTGTGGTTATCACACAGATATGTAAGGTTTTAACCATTATTTTTGCAAATTAATCGACATCAAAGTTTGAATTCTTAAAAAAATGCACAATTTTTGTAACGCAATATATGAACTAAATAAAAATTAAATAATATATAATATCATGAAAAAATTATTGATTGTTACACTTGTGCTTGTAAGCACATCACTATGGGCGCAAGAAGCTAAAAAAGCAGCGGAAAAAACAGGACCAACCATTACTTTTTCGGAAGAAAAATTTGAGTTTGGTGAAATTGCACAGGGAGATAAAGTATCACATACTTTTAATTTCGAAAACACTGGTACGGAGGCCTTGATTATTTCTAATGTAAGGACAACCTGTGGGTGTACTGTTCCTTCTTGGCCAAAAGAGCCAATCGCGGCAGGTGCAAAAGGAAAAATTGATGTTGTGTTTAATAGCAGAGGAAAAATGGGAGCACAAAACAAAGTGATTACCGTTCAGTCTAATGCGACCAACGCACAAGCCAGAGTGGCACTAGTAGGAAATGTACTTCCTCCTAAGCCAAAAACAGACGGATCAGGAAACTAAGTAATTGTTTAAGAACATTTGAAGGCCGGTTTTATACCGGCTTTTTTATTGCTTGAATGCCAAGCATCACCCAACCTATAAGGAATAACAAACCACCAATTGGTGTTACCGCTCCCCAAGCTGGGGTATTTGTGAGGCATAAGATATAAAGTGACCCGGAGAATAGAAGAATACCAAAAGCAAAAAGATAAGCAGTAATTTTTAATTGGTTATAATTTTCTTCATCCATCCATAAGCCTACAAAGAGTAAAACGATGGCGTGGTAGAAATGATATTTTGTGGCAGTTTCATAAGTGGCTACTCGACCTGTCTCTTCTAGTAAGTCCTTGAATGCATGTGCCCCAAAGGCACCTAGCCCAACGGCAGTCGCACCAAATATAGCAGCGAATAATATTGTTTTTTGTTTCATATCTTTTATGATAATTCCTGTTTTCAACCATTCCGAAAAAGTCGGAACAAGTTATAAGACATTTAAGGTTCATATAAGCTACTTTGTCCTAAGTCTTATCTCTTATCTCTTATCTCTTATCTCTCTTTTCTATTCCCTTCACCATATA
>CAYRIF010000294.1:0-4347 GCA_964424205.1 uncultured Roseivirgaceae bacterium
ACTCGAATTACAATAGCATCAATATCTACAAAACTTTCTAAACTCACTTCCGAAAGATCCTTTCCGTTTTTATATCTGTGAAAAGGGCAATCAATATAAGTTCCCGTATTTGCTACCATTTCAATTTTTCCGATTTGAAATTGCGTGCCTTCCTCATAGTATTTTTTAGAATCTTCCCTGCTCAAATAATCACAAATAACAGGGGCAGGCAACCCTTTGTAGGTGATAAGCCCATTTTCAATCGTATGACTTAAGTCGATTAGTTTGTTCTTTTTTACCATCTTCATAAATTCTAATTATTTCCCCTTTATCGCTCCCCTCTACACTTCTGATGTATCCATTCACAACCTTTGTCATGGGAACTGGGTGATGTCCTGGGAAATATTCGCGATACCTTTCTACCGCATCTTCTACCAACCCTGGAGAAACAACGTTCACTCTTACATGCGCCAATTCCAATTGAACTGCTTTGACAAAACTATGAATTGCACCATTGACCATGGCGGCACTGGCAGTCATCGGCACTGGGTCATCAGCTAATATACCAGTGGTTAGCGTGATGGATCCAAAAGGGTTTATATACTCCTTACCTATGCGTACAATGTTAACCTGACCCATTAATTTACTTTGTAGTCCAATATTATAATCCGCTGCTGTCAATTCGTTAAATAATGCCCATTTTGCTTCCCCTGCAATACAAATGACCGCATCTACTTTGCCTGTTTTTTGAAACATTTGCTTGATAGATGCTATATTGCCAATGTCAACATTAACATCTCCACTATTTCTACCCGCTATAACTACTTCATGCTTTTGTGTGAAATGCGTCGCAACTTTGTTCCCAATAGTTCCTTTTCCCCCAATGATTAAAATTTTCATATGCTTTTTGATTTTTTCTCTTTCTTTATTTTCATCAGATAAAACCCGCCGATAAATACCCACACTATATTCACCGCGCTCGACGGGTATGCACCATAATAAACGGTATTTACAATGAGCAAAATCCCTCCTATCAAATTTAGCAATTGATACATCAAAGATTGTGCATTCATTTTTCCCCTGCTATTCAGCCAATAGCCTGTGATGAGTAATATCGAGCCTATCCACCCAAGACTATCGACAATTATTTTTGTTGTATCCATTTTTAATTTTTTAATGCCTCTCTTGCCGCCACAAAAGCAGCCACTGAACGGGTGACATCTTCTGAAGTTGTTGCCCACGAACAAACACTTATTCTGATTACCTTTTTGCCTTCCCAAACGGCGCCTCCCGCCCAGCATTCTCCTGAATTTTGAACGCTTTCCATTGTTTTTACTGTCAAATCATCTGTTACACAACGTATCATTACTTGATTGAAAACAACCTCATTCATCACCTCAAAACCATTCGCCTTAAATGCTGACGCAAATTGCTTTGTTCGTTCATGCATGCCCAATATCATTTCATCAATGCCAGATTTCCCTAAATATTTCATCACTGCCCACAGCTCAATGATTCTTGCCCTTCTTGACATTTCAGGAGTATAAAACATACCGTCTCTATCGGTCAGAACAAGGTAAGAACCAGCCATGTGCAATGCGGAAACCAATGCCTCTTTGTCTTCGCACAACACAATTCCTGAATCATATGGAGTATTCAGCGTTTTATGACCATCGACTGCCCACGAGTTGGCTTTTTCCATCCCTTTGGTTCGGTGTTTCAAGGCGGCAACCGCGCCTGCCCACAGACCAAATGCCCCATCAATGTGTACCCAAGCATTTGCCATATTCGCTTTTTTACATATTTCATCGAAAGCATCAAACGATCCCGTATTTACATTTCCAGCCTGTAGAATTACAATGGTTTTATCATCTAATTCAGGCAGCTCATCAGGAATAATTCTTCCTTGGTCATCTACCGCTACCCATTCTATATTATTTTTTCCAAAGCCCAATAAACTGATGGCTTTCAGAATAGTGGAATGCGCTTGTTTACCAGTAACAATTCTTATTTTTGGTGCATCAAAAAGTCCCTGCTCATTGATATCCCACCCTTGTCTTTTTAAGATACGATACCGCGCAGCTGCGAGTGCTGAAAAATTCGCTGTAGATGTCCCGCTAAGGAACCCTGCTACTGTTCTTTCTGGTAAGCCAAATAATTCAACCAACCATTTTTCAACGACCGTTTCTAATGTGGAAGCTATAGGAGAAAGCACATGCATGGCAGGGTTCTGATCCCAATAGGTCGCCAAATTCTTTGCTGCCAATCCAACAGGGACGACGCTGCCATTCACAAATCCGAAATACCTTCCTCCTAATTGAGCTGTAGTAGCAGGCGATCCATATTTTTGCAAGAGATCCAAAATTTCTGACCCATTTGATGACTCAGTTTGTAAGTCCTGCTCAAAATGCGCTAAATTATCTATTGCTTTGTCAGTGGGAGAAACGTTACGGTCAAACACCTCTTCCAGGTAATGCATGGCATATTTTTGTGCTTTATCAAAAATACTTTGTTCCTGCATTTCTTGAAACATTGCCTTTTGTATCCTATTGTTAGTTTTCATATTTATAAATCTAATTTTATCGATTTAAAAAGTTAAATTTTATAACTCTCTAATTATTGTTTTTAAATATTCCCTAATTACTTCCTCGTTGCGCTTATAATACGTCCACTTCCCTATTCTCGTTGGTGTTACCAAACCTGCTTGGTGCAGAATAGATAAAAAATGTGACACTGTTGATTGTGACAATCCCGATTTATCTTTGATGAAATCTCCACAAACACCGTCATTAAAATGACCATGTTCTTGATGTGGCGGAAAATTAGCTTCTGGTTCTCTTAACCATTGTAGTATTTTAAACCGGCTTTCATTGGCTAATGCCTTGTGTATTTTGAGTAAGTCCATATTATAAATTCAAATATCGAATAATTTCGATGTATCTGCAACATATTCATGAGTTTTTTTACTCCCTTATTGAATTAATCACCGAATCAACCAAAATGTCAATTTGTTGAGCAATATGCACCACCGCTATTTCACCATTCTTCCCTATTTTCCCATTTGCACCCTGGATTAGTAATTTTGATTTTTCAGCAATCCTTGATTCAATGGTAGTTATCACCAAATCAAGGGACTCAAATGCCTTTTCCCCTGAAGCGGATGCCACAATAATGGCCACAGGCTTATTAGAAAACAAGGTGGTGGAAACATTCCACTCAATAGCGTTCTTTAAACTACCAGGAAGACTAAAAACATATTCAGGTGTACATATTATCACAGCATCTACTATTTTAATTTTTTCACGAAAATCTTTAACAACCTGCGGAACATTATCATTATCTAAATCAGGATTGAAATGAGGAAGTTTATCTATTCCATCAAAAATTTCAATCTTCAAAACATCTTTATACGATTTTCGGATATGCTCGAGGATAGACCGCTGACGAATATTTCCTAGTACTTCCTGAAATTGCTAATATTTTCTTCATTTGTCTTTATGTCGGTTATGCTCTAAAAATACGAGAGTGGTTAATACAATGTTTTCGTTGGATTTTCTAATTCCTTTAGGTTCTTTCTGCAAAATCCAAAGAAAACTTATCTATATTTATTGTTTAATAAGCATAGGTACAACAAGTTTGATATATTAGTCGCAAACGTTCAAAACTATGAAAACAATTTATAGATATATAAATAATTTTGGGATCAGGGGACTTCTAATTGCTATAAAACTAAAATTAGGATTGACTAAAAGAATTTTTATCCCCAAGATTTCCCACCCAATATACCTACGAAGTGGAACAAGTGACGCATCGGTTTTTACGCAAGTTTTTGGAAGTCTTGAATACAACATTAACATACGATTTCAACCTGAAACAATCATTGATGCGGGTGCTAATATTGGATTAGCAGCAGTTTATTTCATAAATAAATATCCTAAATCTAACATTATATCTGTTGAGCCTGAAAACTCCAACTTTGAATTGTTACAGAGAAATGTCAGTAACTACAAAAGTGTACATACCATACAGAGAGCAATATCTAACAAAGCAAATCAATATGTCAATGTAGTAGATGATGACCACGGAGAATGGGGTTTTACGACAGCAGTAAAAGAGGAGTCTGATAATAAAAATGTGAAAGGATTGGTAAAAACCATTACCATTGGAGAAATAATGGAGGAAAACGAGTTGAAGCAAATTGATATATTAAAGATAGATATTGAAGGTGCTGAGAAAGAATTATTTGAAAGTGGTTTTGAAGTATGGATGCCTAAAACCAGGTGCATTATTATTGAACTACATGATGGAATGAAAAAGGGCTGTTCCAAATCTTTTTTCAAAGTAATAAGTCAATATAATTTTTCATTA
>CAYRIF010000295.1:0-4301 GCA_964424205.1 uncultured Roseivirgaceae bacterium
CTTATAAAATAGTTTGAAATTAACTTGGTTTTAATCGGTATAACTAGTAGGTCTTTATTTACTTTTCTACTAGAAACATAATTTAATAAATCTCATTTATCTCAACCTAATCCCCAGTTCGTCTAACTGCTCTGGTGACACCGTGGCTGGCGTATCAATCATCATGTCTCTACCCGAATTATTTTTGGGGAAAGCAATAAAATCTCTAATGGATTCTGCACCGCCAAACATGGCGCAGATTCTATCAAATCCAAAAGCGACACCACCGTGAGGTGGCGCTCCATATTCAAATGCCTCCATCAGAAAACCAAACTGTTTTTTTGCCTCTTCTTCAGAAAAACCAAGGTGCTTAAACATGAGTTGTTGCATCGCCTTGTCATGAATTCTGATAGAGCCTCCTCCTAATTCTACCCCATTGACAACCATATCGTATGCATTGGCTCTCACAGCACCTGGGTCAGTTTCTAGCAAGGCAATGTCCTCCACCTTCGGCGAAGTAAAAGGATGGTGCATGGCATGGTACCGCTCAGTTTCTTCGTCCCATTCCAATAGTGGGAAATCCAATACCCAAAGTGGCGCAAATACATTATTATCTTTTAGCCCAAGTTCATCACCCATGTGCAATCGTAATTCTGAAAGCGCTTTTCTAGTGTGGTTTTTTTCGCCAGATAAAACGAGTATTAAATCACCTGCCTGTGCGGCGCATTTTTCTGCCCATGCCTTCAAGTCTTCTTGCGAATAAAACTTATCCACCGAAGATTTATAGGTTCCATCTGCTAAGCATTTTACATAAACCATGCCCTTGGCGCCAATCTGCGGCTTCCTTACAAAATCGGTAAGGGCATCTAATTTTTTTCTTGAGTAATCTTCGGCACATCCCTTGGCGGTAATTGCCACGACCAATTCAGCGCTATCAAAAACATTGAATCCCTTGCCTTGCGCTACATCATTGATTTCTACAAATTTCATTTCAAACCTGATATCAGGTTTGTCATTGCCATAATACTTCATGGCATCGCTATAATCCATTCTTGGAAACTTCTCTAACTTTACGCCTCTTACCTTATCAAACAGATGTGTCGCTAACCCTTCGAATGTATTTAGAATATCTTCTTGCTCCACAAAAGACATTTCACAGTCAATTTGTGTGAACTCAGGTTGTCTGTCTGCCCTTAAATCTTCATCTCTAAAACATTTGACAATCTGAAAATACCGATCAAAACCTGAAACCATCAGTAATTGTTTGAAGGTCTGAGGTGACTGAGGAAGTGCGTAGAACTCTCCTTGATTCATGCGTGACGGCACTACGAAATCCCTTGCGCCTTCAGGGGTTGATTTTATCAGTACTGGTGTCTCTACTTCTATAAATTCTTGCGCATCTAAATATGCCCTTGTTTCTTGCATCAATCGATGTCGTAGTTCAAGGTTTTTCCTCACAGGGTTTCTCCTCAAATCAAGGTAGCGATACTTCATGCGCAAGTCATCACCACCGTCGGTTACATCGTCAATAATGAATGGCGGTACTTTTGACGGGTTTAAAATCTCAAGCGTTTCTACTTTTATTTCAATATCACCTGTTGGTATTTTATTGTTTTTAGCCGATCTTTCAATCACTTTTCCTTTTGCCAATACCACAAATTCTCTTCCCAAACTTTTGGCAGTACTTAATATTTCAGCAGGCGTGCTCCCTTCTTCAAAAATCAGTTGCGTTAGGCCATACCGATCTCTCAAATCTACCCAAACCATACCGCCCTTGTCTCTGTTTTTTTGTACCCAACCACAAAGTATTACTTCTTGGTCGACGTCTTCAATTCTCAATTCTCCACAAGTATGTGTTCTTAACATCTGCTCAGTTTTTAATGTGTCCGCAAATTTAGCAAAACTCTTCTTTCAACATGAAGAAATCTAGCAATACTTATATGTGTTATTGGTTATTTCTTCTGTCAAAATCGAGAACCTCTTAATGCCTTAATGGTTATTTTTTCTGTCAATCATCAACAATATTTTTTTTTGCCTTAAATACACATTAACTTGGGGTTATAATAATTCTCGTTATGACAACAATCACCAAGGGAAAGTTCAGCATCTCCACAGATAAGGAAAAATTAGACATTAAAATGATTCATCATTATTTAAGCAACTCCTACTGGGCTAAAAATATTCCTATGGAAACTGTTAAAAAATCCATCGAACATTCACTGTGTTTTGGCATCTATTTTGTAAATAAACAAGTGGGATTTGCTCGAGTGATTACAGATTACACTTCATTTGCCTATTTGGCTGATGTCTTTATATTGGAAAGCGAACAGGGAAAAGGGCTAGGGAAATGGTTAATCAAAGAAATCATCGCATTCCCAACATTGCAAGGTTTAAGGAAATGGCTACTCGCCACTGAAGACGCCCATGGACTTTATAAGCAATATGGATTTACACCTTTAAAAAAACCTGATAGCATTATGGAAATCAGAATTGATAATATTTATTTGTAGAAAAAACACATTTCATATGAAGCACCTAGTTTGGATTGCATTACTGGTCAGTTTTTCTGCATTGGCGCAAGAAAAACTTGTAAAAACCACCATCACCGACAATATAAGCATGTCATTACCCGAAGGTTTTATGACTATGACCGATGACGACATGGCGGAAAAGTATATCACGCACAAAAAGCCAATGACCGCTTACACCACTTATGAAAGGGATGTGGCGTTTTCGGTGAATAAATCAAACACCAAATGGACAATAGCAGATATGCCCATTATGCAAAGCTTTTACAAGGCATCCATTGCACAACTATATGATGAGGTGAATTTCATCAAAGAAGGTATTTACGAAGTCAACGGAAGAAAATTTGTCTATTTTGAATTTGCCTCAAAAGTTGCAGGTGACAAAAGTTCAATCGCCACAAAATCAGCGGTCAGCAAGTATTCCTATATTCAATATACCATTATCAATAAAAAAACCATCCTATTCAATTTCTCGTGTCCTTTTTGGGCAAAAGATAAATGGCAAAATACGGTGAAAGAGATGATGCAAACTGTAAAAATAAAGTAAGCCATGAGACCCTATATTTTAGCAGAAACAAACTGGAATGCACTAAAAGATGCCAAATTTGAATTGGCAATCTTACCCTGGGGTGCCACCGAAGCCCATAATTATCATTTACCCTATGCGACGGATGTCATCGAGTCAGATTATTTAGCGGCTGAGTCTGCCAGGTTAGCTTGGAAAAAAGGTGCAAAGGCAATAGTATTACCCACCATCCCTTTTGGCGTTAATACTGGCCAATCGGATATTTATCTAGATATAAATCTAAATCCAAGTACTCAGTTTGCCATTCTATGTGATGTTATCGAAGTCTTGAATAGGCAGGGAATCTATAAGTTATTAATTTTCAACAGTCATGGAGGTAATAATTTTAAATCAATCATCAGAGAACTAGGATTAAAATTTCCAAAAATGTTTATCTGCGTTTCCAATTGGTTTCAATCCATGGACAGGAATTTATTTTTTGAAAATCCTGGTGACCATGCTGAAGAAATGGAAACAAGTCTATTGCTTTACCTCAAACCCGAGTTAGTTTTACCAAAAGAAAAGTGGGGAGATGGAAAAGAAAAGAAAAACAAAAACAAAGCATTTTCTGAAGGTTGGGTTTGGGCAGAACGTCCATGGTCAAAAATAAGTGGAGATACTGGGGTTGGTAATCCAATACTAGCCACTAGGGAAAAAGGGGAGCGATTTTTCAAGGCAGTAACCGAAAAGATGGCAAACTTATTTTATGAAATAAGCAAAGCTGACATTGAAAACCTCTATGAGTAAATTACAACACCTACTATGAGATTATCAGTTCACACAGACGAACACTTTATGAAAGAGGCTTTGAAAGAAGCCCAATTGGCAATGGAAGAAGGTGAAATTCCAATTGGCGCGGTAATAGTTTGTGATAATCGTATCATCGCTAGGGCACATAACCAAACCGAACGGCTGAATGATTCTACCGCACATGCAGAAATGATTGCTTTAACTTCTGCCTTTGGATATTTCGGGGCAAAATATTTATCCGAATGCACACTTTATGTCACATTAGAGCCCTGCGTCATGTGTGCAGGAGCTTTACATTGGTCGCAACTCCAAAAGATTGTTTATGGCGCTTCTGATCCTAAAAGGGGCTTTGCTAGGTTAAGTGAAAACGTGCTTCATCCTAAAACGAAAATTGTTAAAGGACTAATGCAACAAGAAGCAACAACGCTACTCAATCTATTTTTTAAAAAAATCCGAAATAAATAATCTGTTGCTCCTAA
>CAYRIF010000296.1:0-4294 GCA_964424205.1 uncultured Roseivirgaceae bacterium
ACTTAAGTCCGTATTAATTTTCGTAGGAAAAGTAAGGTTCAATAAATAGCTATCCCCTCGTTTTAGGTGGCGTTGTACCTCTTCAAATGCTTTATGATATTTATCAAAAGACATTGGTTTTTTTCTAAACGAAAAATCCTTGTCCGCCAGATAATCAGAACACTTACAATTAGCAAACATAGGGATTTGAAAGCACACATCTGCAGGCACTTCATCAAGCGGATAAATTACGGGCTGCTCACTTTTATAATCAATGATAAACAAAAAGGGAACTTTAGCCGCTCCTAATTGATTCATTTTATTGATCGTTTTCTTTTTTACCCTCTCCATAAATTTATATCAACCCTCCAAATCATTTATCAGGCGCTAAGGCATTTTCATTTCTTAAAAATATGAACTTCCTTGAACTTTTCAAAAGTTCCAAACTTTTCAAAAGTTGATTATACTAAAATTATGTATATTGGGAATTGTAAAAACCAAAAACAGAACCAATAAAGAAATGAACATAAAAGAAAAATTTAACCTTGAGGGAAAAGTTGCCATTATCACAGGCGCTAGCAAAGGCATCGGAAAAGCAATGGCCCTTGCATTTGGACAAAGTGGCGCTAAAGTAGTCGTTTCAAGCAGAAATCAAGAGGCACTCGATGAGGTAGTCGCTGAATTTGCGAATGAGAACATTGATGCCACCGCCATTGCTGCCAAAGTAGGTGATGCAGAAAGTATGCAACAATTGGTGGAAAAATCGATTGCCAAATATGGTGGCGTAGATATTTTAGTGAACAATGCTGCTGCAAACCCAAGCTTTGGCCCTGTACAAAATACGGGTGGAGACGTGTTTGATAAAATCATGAACGTCAATGTAAAAGGCCCTTTTGAGTTAGCAAAATTACTTTACCCAACCATGGTAGAAAGAGGTGGCGGCTCCATTATTAACGTGAGCAGTATCGGTGGCATTTCTCCTGAACCCATGCTTGGCATCTACAGTGTCAGTAAAGCTGCCATTATTTCTTTGACCAAAGTGATGGGCAAAGAATGGGGGAAAGACAATATTCGAGCCAATGTAATTTGTCCTGGACTTATTAAAACCAAATTTAGCGAAGCCTTATGGTCCAATGAAAAAACAGTGAACCACATGCTTAGAGCGCAACCCATACAGCGTATCGGCGAGTCTGATGACATGGCAGGATTGGCATTATTTCTTGCTTCGGAGGCTTCAGCTTATTGCACCGGCGCTACTTTCACTGCAGATGGGGGTTATACAATTTAATCTAGGTAAGTAAACTCCAATCATTAAATAACAAATTTTAAAACATGAATCTATTTTCAACAAAAAAATTAGAAGCCATTTATCCAAAAATAAAGGCGATTCTAGAAGAAGAAATCTATCCACTTGAGAGTAAAATCCTAACATTGCCGTTTAACACAGTAAAAGTAGAATTGGATAAAGTGCGACAAATAGTCAAGCAAAAAAAACTATGGAATCCTCACTTGAGTGAAAGTCATGGTGGATTAGGGCTGAGTCTTACTGAGTTTGGACAAATCAGCGAATTACTTGGATCCACTCCTTTTGGGCATTACTGTTTTAATTGCCATGCCCCAGATATTGGCAATCAAGAATTATTACTTTCACATGCTTCTGATGCCATCAAGGATCAGTTCCTAAAACCATTGATTAATGGGGATATTAGAAGTTGTTTTTCCATGACTGAGCCTGAATTTGCAGGTTCCAACCCTGTAAACATGGCGACCACCGCCGTCAGAGAAGGTAATCATTATATTATCAATGGTCACAAATGGTTCACCACTGCAGCCGATGGCGCTTCCTTTGCCATCGTTATGGCAGTCACCAATCCTGATGCCGCAAGCCCATATAAAAGGGCCAGTATGATCGTCGTACCCATAGATACGCCAGGGTTTAACATGGTACGTAACATCTCTATTATGGGCGAAGAAGGAGAAGGCTATTTCAGCCATGCCGAAATAAAATATGAAAACTGCAAAGTGCCTGTTGAAAATTTAATACGTGCCGAAGGAGACGGATTCCTTTTGGCACAAGAGCGACTTGGCCCAGGCCGTATCCATCATTGCATGCGATGGCTCGGTATTTGCGAGCGTTCTTTCGACTTGATGTGTACAAGAGCGGCTACCCGTGATTTAGGAAATGGCGTCATGCTAGGTGAAAAACAAACCATTCAGCACTGGATAGCCGAGAGCCGCGCCGAAATTAACGCCGCCAGGTATATGGTGTTGCATACGGCAAAAAAAATTGATGAATTTGGCACGAAAGAAGCAAGGAATGAAATTTCCACCATTAAGTTTTTTGTGGCAAAAGTATTGATGCAGGTGTTGGATAGAGCCATTCAAGTGCACGGTGCATTGGGAATTACAGATAATATATTACTGTCATTCTGGTATCGGCATGAGCGTGGCGCGCGCATATATGATGGTCCCGACGAAGTACACAAATCTGCCTTGGCAAGAAAAATCCTTAAAGGATATGGATTAGATATTAAAAAAAGATAGATGAGTGATTCACGAATAGACCAACCCAGCGACATAAGAAAAGGAGAAGACCTTGATAAGCAAAAATTACTCACTTATCTAAAAACGCATGTGCCAAGTATTACCGATGCGTTAGAAATAAAACAGTTTCCCAGCGGCTTTTCAAACCTTACTTATCTCATAAAATCAGGGCAGCAGGAATTTGTTTTGCGCAAACCACCCATTGGCGCCAATATCAAATCAGCACATGACATGAGTCGTGAATACAAAGTACTATCCCTGCTAAAACCTGTCTATGATAAAATACCCAACACTTTCCTATATTGTGATACAGATGACGTGCTTGGTGCTCCGTTTTACCTGATGGAGCGTGTAAAAGGACTTATCCTAAGGGGTAATATACCGAGTGACTTCTCAGGAAAAACCATGCATGGCATATCAGAGAACGCCATCTCTAATTTGGCAGATTTACACACTATTGATATCCATAAATCGGGGCTCATCGATATGGGAAAGCCAGAAGGGTATATTAAAAGACAAGTGGATGGATGGAGCAGGCGCTACTTCAATGCCGAGACCGATGAAATAGGTACTATGAAAGAGACAGTGGAGTGGATGAAAAGTAACATGCCTGAAAAAGAAACTGCCGCATTTATTCACAACGACTATAAGTACGATAACCTCGTATTAGACCCTGATACAAAAGAAATAAAAGCGGTACTGGACTGGGAAATGGCTACTGTTGGCGATCCGTTGATGGACTTGGGCACGACGCTAGGCTACTGGGCAGAAGCCAACGATAATCCAGCGTTGAAACCGTTTAGCTTGACATGGCATGAAGGCAACCTAACAAGACAAGAAGTAGCAGCGCACTACGCAAGTCAAACCAAAAAAGACCTCAATGACCTTGTGTTTTATTACGTTTTTGGTTGCTTTAAAATAGGCGTAATTGTGCAGCAGATTTATGCCCGATACAAAAAAGGAATTACGCAAGACCCCAGATTTGCCAACCTGATTTATGTAGTAAAGGCATGTGGTATCAATGCAAGTAATGCGATAAAATACCAACGAATTAATAATTTTTATTAGTGTAATCTGTGTATGATCTATGAGGACACAGACCATGGAAAATTAAATAAATGATGCAAATAATTACTTTAATTAAAATAATATAAACATCTCATTATTAAATACTTACAAAATGAAATTAGAAGATATAAAGAATGTATTAATACTTGGTAGCGGCACTTTAGGACTGCGGATAGGCCTGGCTTGCGCACTGAATGGCTATCAAGTTACCATCTATGACATCAGTGAGAAGGCTTTTGAAAATGCTAAAAGAATACAGCAAGACTTATTAAAAAGTTTAATCAAGCTTAAAGCAATTACAGCGGATGCCGTTGAACCAGCACTAGCAAATATCGCCTGGACTACTGATGCACAATTGGCAGGAAAAGATGCGGATTTAATAAGCGAATCTGTCACAGAAGATGTAGCCATCAAAAAATTAGTATGGGAGCAATTTGGAAAAATTTGTCCTGAACACACCATTTTCACGACCAATACTTCCTACCTCGTTCCCTCTACTTTTTCTGAATCAACGGGCAGACCCGAAAGATTTTGTGCCCTACATTTTCATGACGTATTCTTTTCAAATGTAGTAGATGTGATGCCCAATCCTAAAACAGAAGATTGGCTTATTCCTTTGCTTACCGCCTTCGGAAAAAGCATTGGTCAAATTCCAGTCTTTATTAAAAAAGAATCCCCAGGTTATATCTTCAATGCCATGTTG
>CAYRIF010000297.1:0-4274 GCA_964424205.1 uncultured Roseivirgaceae bacterium
AATCCTATAGCTACACCTACCCCTCCGATTACCCCCGTAGTAATAGCTGTTCTTCTCTTCTTCTGACCATCCAGATAAAGGGCGTAGGCTTTTTTGTTATCTTTAATAATATACTCCAACTCTCCAATTTTATACTTTAATTTTTGGTGATAATAAAAATCACCTCGCTGGATGATTTTATCATTTTGGGCAATGAGCCCAAATAGACTTCCAAAAGTAAATGTTAATGTCATAAGGAAGATTTGTATACTTTTTTTTGATGTAAACATGATATTCATATTTAATGGTTAAGATTTCACGATTCGATACTTTATTGTGAAATTAAATTGGTTATATAAGCTTTTCTAAATTCCGTGTCTTAGCGCTGTTTGATTACCGTTCATGTTGTAGGAGACGTAATGCGGGAGAATGTGAGAATTGACGGCTCCATAATGTTACAGGACGTAATTTCGTTTATTTCTTTATTAGTTTAAAGGTGTAATGGGTTCTATTGCAAAATATTTCACCAAAGTACAAACCTGGTTTCAGACTTGACACATCAATTTTACTTATTAAATTACCTGAATAGTTAAGTGCAATTCGCCCAAGTTGGTCAAAGAGAACCATTTTGATTGTGGCATTTGTTTTTTTTTGCAGCAAAGCAAATTGAATAAAATCTCCTGCCGGATTTGGAAACACATTTATGCTCTTTGAGTAATCTATTTCTACAATTTCGGTTGTTATACATCCATAAATAGGTGCAAAGTCAATTCTTCTTAAAATGGCAAGACTACTGCCCATAAACTGTTCACTTCCCACCGCAATAAGCTCTGTACCGCTGTCATTTAATGGTAGCAGGCTGGTAAATTTGCTTGCAGGGCTTAAGAACCCTGTTCCCTCGGTGTAGTGTGCGAGAAAATTTAAATTGCTATCAAATATGGCGATAAGTTTTGTCGCAGCAGTTCCGAAAAAAGCGGTATCCGATTTGCCGGCAATGAGTATATTTCCATCTTCTGTAATCTGCAAATCATAAATTCTCTCGTTATCTCCACCGTAATTATCTTTTACTGTTGATTGCAATGATGTGCCACTTTGCTGGTCATACTCCCCTATGTACATATCCCAACCGGTTTCGCCATTTACGGATCCCCCAATGATGTAGTTGCCTGCCTGATTTTCCTTTACGGAGGCTCCTAGAGATTCATGACTGTCCACTACACTCCATATAATATTTAAACTTGAGTCCAGTTTAATCAGGCTCAGGTGTGTTGTTTGGAAAAATACATTACTGTTTCCTGTCAGTATTAGGTGGTTGTCGGAAGTGAGTATTAAATCCTTGCCCCAGTTCCAGTTCAAAGCAGTTGAACCTAAGCTGGTCAAAAACAGGGTATCCTTGATGAGATTGAATTGGTTGTCTAACCGTGCTATATAATATAACAATGCCAGTGGAGCCTGATACCTTCCCAATACAAAAAAACCATCATTATTGTCGGCTATAATTCTGTCCGCCGCAAGATTGACATGATCCGTTCCAATTACTTTTTGGGCAATCGTTGATAAACCAACAGAATCCTTCCTTACAATAAGAATCTTGGAAGTGCTATCCGTTGGATTTGACGGGTTACATGTTTTACAAGTTCCGGCAATTACTACTTCTTTGTTTGGTAAAACAATTACATCATTGTAATCGGTTGAAGTCCCAACCTTCTCGTTTGGTGATAATGAGTAGCTATTGTCGCAGTTTTTATATCTGGCGAAAAAAGTAGCATCATTCGTCCAGTTACCAATCCAAACAAAATTGCCGGAGCTATATTCAACAATTCTTCGGCTGTCCCCATCCTTATCTGATGAAGCAATCTCATTACCTGCCGTAAAAGGAGCTTGACTATGTCCAGTAACTATGCTTATTAAAATTGAAAAAGCAATTAAGGACAATTCTTTTTTCATATAATTAACCCTTTTCATTTTTTTTTCATTTTAATGCTAAATAGAGGGGCTTGGGCGAGAATTCAAACACGAAGTAGTGAAAACACCAACAAATGTGGTAAAAATCAGTTTTTTTGTTAATCTGACCGTTTTCCACAAATTTTGCCCCATTTGCTACAAGAAGTGGATTTTTTGTCTGAAAAATCCTACTTTTCCTACGATTTTATGTACTTAGGAGAACTAAAGAGAAAGGCATTACGCATTGCTTTTACTTTTGTGGAGCTTGATTTTGTAACTGTTTGGCACCCACATTTTTGCCATAAAAAAGGGGAAATAGATATTTTTCCATTATATTTGGGGTGGATATTATTTTGTTTTTCCAAGTTTTAATAGGAATTTTTTGCATTGAGTTCGCTCGAAAAACAAGATAATATGAAGGAAATGGCTATGGGTAGAATCATCACAAGAAGGCAGGCACGGCTGATTCAGATGATGAAAAGAGATGTCGTACAGCACCTGAGCTTTGGGTTTGGGGTTTTTGTCATTGTGTTCAGTATATTCTCGATTATAGCCTGGCAACAGGGAGCCATGGGGCAGAGTAGCATTATTGGCGCATTGAATATTCCCCAGAAGATGGATGTCTATTTCACCATATTGAAAGAAGCTATCTCTTACAATATCATTTTAGGCATTCCGGTGTATTACAATTTCTTTTTTGTATACAAGGGGCGTTTTCAGCAGATTTTCAAAATCAAACTCATCAATGAGGTGCAACTGAAAGGATGGGGATTTTACTTGTTTTTAGGGGCGAGTGCACTCACTGCTCTGGTCTTTGGCTATATACTGACTCCCCTATTCGACCAGATTAGTCGTATCGTTGCTCCTCAGTGGCATGTCAATGCGATTCTTATCTTGCTACTCATTCTCTGCACTTCGGCTATTTCATTTATGAAAGATTCATTAGAGCGAATGAGGGCTGTAGAGAGACGAGCGAGGATACAAACCAGACGAGAGTTGAATTTTATCAAAAAACAGATTCGGCCTCATTTCCTTTTCAATACACTTGCCAATTTACAAATTCTAGCTAAACAGAAATCGGAAGAGCTACCTGACCTGATGGCGCAGTTATCCAAATTGATGCGGTATTTGATTTACGATACAGGTGAGGCTTTTGTGGCAGTAGAGCAGGAGTTGGATTTTATCAAGAGCTACATAGCACTTGAAAGACTTCAATTGCTCAGCCAAACGGACTTGAGGCTTCAGGTAGATGGAAAACCGAAGCCCAGCCAAGTCATTACTCCTATGCTCCTATTGACTTTTGTTGAAAACTGCTTCAAGCACTACAACAAGAAAAGTAAGGAAAAAAAATACATACATATACACATCACCATAGAAGGTAAATCTCTGAGATTGCTAACTCGTAATACATTTCGAAATAACTCACACAATGAGCATTCTATCGAAGAACGAAAATACGGAGGCCTCGGTCTGAAAAATGCCAGAGAAAATCTCGATCTAATTTATCCACAAAAATATGAATTGGATATCAGGGAAGAGGGCAATATTTTTTGCATTAGTTTAAAAATTCCACTCAATGAAAAGTCATTATAACTGTATCATTATTGAAGATGTTGCGCTACAGCGCAAAAACCTAACCGCTATGCTGGGAAGCCGGCTCGACCTGAAGGTCATTGAGGAATTTGAGAATGCAGATGAGGCTTATAAATATCTTTGCGCTACAGAGAAGGTCAGACCGGATATAATGTTTTTGGATATTCAGCTAGCCGAATTTAACGGGCTAGACTTACTCAAAGCCATTCGAAAGCTGGAACAGAAGCCCAAGGTTATCATCACTACTGCTCATCCACAATATGCCATCCCCAGCTACGATTACAATGTGAGTGGGTACGTACTAAAGCCACTAGAAATGGACAAGCTCAATCAGGCCATAGATAAGGCTATTGAGCAATTGAAGAAAAAGGAAACTTATGTATCTGCCGAAGAAAGAACTGATGCCCGGCCTTTTCTTGCTATAAAAGAAAACAACAAAATCATCAATATCTTTCACGATGAAATTCTCTACTTAGAAGGTGCTAATGTCAACGTCAAAATAATAACGAATATCGCTACTCACTTACCACGAGAGACCCTCAGAAACATGGAGAATCAACTGCCGCCAAGTCATTTCTTACGCATTCATGATAGCTTCATTATCAATTTGGATTATTTGCGTGGTTATGCTAAGAATTTTAGCTCTGTAGATTTGTTATTTCCGAAAAAAAAGGATGTTCATACGATTCCCATTGGCAAGAAATACAGGCTGAAAATCAAAAACAAACTAGTGCCTTAAGAACAAAATAACACACCTA
>CAYRIF010000298.1:0-2756 GCA_964424205.1 uncultured Roseivirgaceae bacterium
AAAGGAATGCCAAGCCTCTCAGAAGAAGTGATGGTAAGCCGTGATTTACAATTGCTGGAATACGCAGGCGGTAAAATTCATTTTAGCAATATTTCCACAGCTGGTTCAATTGCGCTCATCCGCAAAGCAAAAAAAGACGGCTTAAACGTAACCTGCGATGTCGTCGCGCATCAGGTAGTTTTTGATGATAGCGCTTTGTCTGATTTTGATACAAATTACAAAGTAAATCCTCCTTTCAGAAATAAAAAAGACATTCAAGCCCTCAAAAAAGGATTGAAAGATGGAACGATAGATATCATCGTCTCAGGACATCGACCTCAAGACGAAGAGCATAAAAAACTAGAGTTTGACTTGGCAGCCTTCGGAATATTGGGATTACAGACCTTTTACCCAACCATTAATAATCACTATAACGAAATTGATGAGGCAACACTTGTTGAAAAATTTACTGTTAATCCTCGTGCACTGTTAAACCTAGCCATCCCAGAAATAATGGAAGGCGCAAATGCTGAACTTACTTTATTTGACCCAAAAGGTAACTGGACCTATGATGAAAAAAGTAATAGGTCAAAATCGAAAAATTCTCCGTTTTTAGGGCAGGAAATGATTGGTAAAGTGGTTGGGGTTTTTAACAACAAGATGTCAGCTATATTTTAACTACAAAGGACACAAAGATAATTACGCAAAGGACATAAATAATTATGAGTTTATTTACAAAACCACTAAGCAAAATAGCCATAAAATACGGCGTCATCGGAGGTTTGATTAGTATTTTACTGCTCTTAGTATTATACTATACAGGGAAAAATCCGTTTTTATATACCCGAAAAATACCCTTCGGAATTGTATTGATTCCACTATTTCTTTTTTTCGCTATCAAAGAGTATAGGGATTTTAAAAATAATCATACCCTGCATTTTTGGCAAGGGCTGCTACTAGGATTTGTTTGTTACCTAATAATTGCGTTAATTTCAGCTGGGTTTACTAGGATTTTTCTCAGTTATCACCCCGAGATGCTGCAAGAAATCATGGAGGTGGGCATACAAGCCATAGAAGATAACAAAGAAGAAACTATTAAAAACCTCGGAGAAGCGACATATAAGGAATTACTTAATAATGTATCTACAAATACCACCGCTTATGTAATTGCGCTTGAAGATTTTATTTTAAAAATGTTTCTTGGGTTCTTTGTAACAATCATTATTTCACTGGTACTCAGAAAAAATACTAAAATTATTGATTAACCTTTAACAATTTAAACTTTACTATTATGGATAATTACGAACAAACAGAAGAAGTAAGCCTTAAAAGTCATGCTATAAAATGGGGACTTATCTTGGGAGTAGTGAGCGTTATTTTAGCATTATTAGTCTATATCGTGGACATCACTTTGATGGCAGATTGGAAATATATTGTGCTAAGTATAGTAGTTAGTATTGGCATACTAATTTATGCAGGTATAGATTTCAGGAATCAAAATGGCGGATTTTTACCTTTCAAAAGAGCTTTTGTTTACAGTTTCATCACGCTGGCCATTGCAGGAATTATTTCAACCCTCTTTAGTATACTGCTTTTCACCGTTATTGATCCTGGAGCTGCAGAAGTTATTACGGATGCCTCCATTGATAAAGTAGAAGCTATGCTAGAAGGTTTTGGAATGGATGATAATGCAATAGAACAAGCCATGGAGCAGGCACGAGAAGATACTGAAGGGAAGTTTACGGCAGGAGGTATGATGTTACAATTTGTTTATTCCTTAATTGGCTATGCGATTTTTTCATTAATAATAGGCGCCATTATCAAAAAAAATCATCCTGAAGAAGAAATCTAACCATGCCCAAACCCATTGACATTTCGGTCGTTGTGCCGCTCTACAACGAAGATGAATCTATACAAGAACTAACCGAGTGGATAAGCCGTGTGATGCAATCACATGGCTTTACTTATGAAGTCATCATGATTGATGATGGTAGTAAGGACAACTCTTGGGAAGTAATTCAACAACTTTCTGCAGAAAACCCAAATATTAAGGGCGTAAAATTCAAGCGAAATTATGGAAAATCTGCGGCACTTAATGTCGGGTTCAAGCAGGCGCTTGGTGAGGTAGTCATCACCATGGATGCTGACTTGCAAGACAGTCCTGATGAAATACCCGCATTATACCGCATGATTAAAGAGGAAGGCTATGAGTTGGTTTCGGGCTGGAAAAAAAAGCGACATGACCCAATGACCAAGACCATTCCTTCCAAGTTTTTTAATAATATCACAAGCCTCATCTCCGGCATAAGGTTACACGATTTTAACTGTGGGTTGAAGGCTTACAAGGCAAGTTTGGTCAAAAGCATTGATGTATATGGCGAGATGCATCGCTATATTCCTGCCATCGCCAAGTGGAACGGCTACACCAAAATCACAGAAAAAGTAGTGCAGCATCATCCTAGAAAATATGGCGTCACCAAATTTGGTATTGAACGATTTCTCTACGGATTCTTAGATTTATTGTCCATCACCTTTGTCTCTAAATTCAAAAAACGCCCCATGCATTTCTTTGGGCTTCTAGGCACAATATCGTTTCTAATAGGTACAGGTTTTTCAACTTGGATCATTGGGCATAAGATTTACCTTAACTGGTACTTGCACCAAAACGCAAGAAGTGTTGCCGACCAACCGCTTTTCTTTTTTGCTTTGGTGGCATTGATCATTGGAGTTCAGCTATTTCTAACAGGATTTCTGGCTGAAATGGTTTCGTTGGACAC
>CAYRIF010000298.1:2856-4258 GCA_964424205.1 uncultured Roseivirgaceae bacterium
ATAAAATTTCAAAATGAACAATAAGGAATTTAGCAAACAACTAGAGGATAGAACAAAAAAGTTTGCAATTAGGATTATTAAACTATCAATCAGACTACCAAATACTCCAGAAGGTAAAGTAATAAAAAATCAAATTACAAAATCCGGAACGAGCGTTGGTGCTAATTACAGAGAAACAAATAGAGCAAGAAGTAAAGCAGATTTTAAGAATAAAATTAAAATCTGCGAAAGTGAAGCTAGTGAAACCGTATATTGGTTAGCAATTGTTCTAGATTTGAATTGGGTAGAAATAAGCTCCCTTCAAGAAATAAAAAAAGAAGCAAATGAGTTATTAGCAATTTTTACTTCAATTGGAACAAAGCTGAGACTCAAGGCAATTTAGGCAATTGAAACTTAAGGCACTTATAAAAAACATTCAGTGAAATTCTATTCCATAGTCATCCCAGTTTTTAACCGACCCATTGAAATTGATGAGTTACTCCACTCATTGACTAAGCAAACGTTTACAAATTTTGAGGTGATTATTGTGGAAGATGGCTCCTCCGAAAAATGTGATACCATCATCGATAAGTATAGAGAAAAACTAGATATTCAATACTTTTTCAAACCAAACAGTGGGCAAGGATTCAGCAGAAATTATGGTTTTGAAAGAGCAAAAGGTGATTACTATATAGTCTTTGATTCTGATTGCCTGATTCCGCCACATTATTTTACAGCTGTAGAAAAAGCATTGACAGAAAAAAAATTGGATGCCTACGGAGGGCCTGATAAAGCACACCCTTCATTCAGTATTATTCAAAAAGCCATTAGTTATGCGATGACATCGCCTTTTACAACTGGCGGTATCAGAGGCAGCAAAAAACATGTAGGGACTTTCCATCCTAGGAGTTTTAACATGGGCATTTCTAAAGCTGTATTTGAAAAAACCAAAGGATATATTATTCCCTTCAAAGGAGAAGACATTGAGTTTAGTATCAGAATAATCAAGAATGGTTTTAAAACAGGACTGATAGAAAACGCCTATGTCTATCACAAGCGCAGAACAAGTCTTGCCCAATTTTACAAACAATTGCATTTTTTTGGCACAGCTAGAATAAATGTTGCTAGGTTTTTTCCCAAGGAATTAAAGCTGATACATGCGTTACCTGCTTTTTTTGTGATTGGCTTCATTGTTTATCTTTTGTTGCCCATATTTAATTTTACCCTCTTTAAACTGGCAACATTCATTTTAGTCATTTACTACGGTGCTATTTTTATAGATGCCACCATGAAGTACAAAAGCATTAGGGTAGGACTGACAAGCATTGCTACCTCATTTGTCCAATTAACGGGATACGGCATTGGTTTTTTGAAAGAGTTATGGGTGAAAATATTTGATAAGTAAGAATTTTTGTCAATCTTG
>CAYRIF010000299.1:0-4225 GCA_964424205.1 uncultured Roseivirgaceae bacterium
ATATCCATTGGATCAAATCTGAAATAGTATTGTAATCCTACCCATACACCTACCGAAAAATTAGCCCTCTGACGGAGAATATCATCGAAAATAGCAGTGTTGTCTTCTACTTTTTTCAGCAACGCATCACCCCTAATGTCCATGAACCCATAGCTGCTTCTAACATCTACATTGATATAAAATTTAGGACTAGCGATGATGTGTAAACTCACATCTGCCAATATCCGAAAGTCAACTTCCTTCAACAAATCTTCTGAGTTAAGTCCATCTAAACTAGCGATGGTGGTTAAATCGAGTGATGGAATAGTATAAGTGCCATCTGCATTTTTCACTGCCCCTACAGGAGGTGTTACTCCTTCGGGAATAGTGACCGTAGCACTTTTGTTGAATATAGTCTCCTCTCCAAATCGCATCAACGAGATTTCCGGTCCAATAGAAAATACCGCTCTTACCTTTTTTCCATGTGAGCGAAATTGAATAAGCACCGGCAAATTAAAATAGGAAAGCGAAATTTCTCTTTCTCCAATTTTTTTATCTTCCAAGTCTACAAAGTTAAAAAGCTGTCCTTCATGGGCAAGTAATGCCTCGAATTGCATGCTAAAATTATTGGCAAGGTTGAATCCAAAACTTGCACCAATCGGCGCCCATTTATAAGTAGGAATTCCCCTGTACCGTTTGTCAGATTTCAGCCCTTTGTCTAATACTCTTGTGCTATTAAAACCTGAGTTCAACCCAAAATTTAGTTCTATTTGTGATACCTGTGCAGCAGTTGGTTTGACTATAACTATAAAAATACTAAAGAGAATTAGGCGTCTAAACACTACATTGGTTTTTTTCATTACAAAATAGGTTGGAATTCCACATCAACAACACCATTAAAGTGATACCCTCTAAAATTTTCAGGAAATACACGCGTGTCACTTTCCTCTAGTCCAAATTTCACTATTTCTATATTACCGATAGCTACCGGCAATATCGCCCTATTATCTTTATGTGTATCCCTAAAATCAAACCAATTGTTAGCATTTACAGAGACAAGATATTCCTCTCCTTTTTTTACCGATATCGGCGTTATTTTTTGGTACGTCATTTCTTCATAAAAATCTGACTTAATGGTAATAACTTTATCAGTAATTACCGTTTTAGTAGTCATATCCCATAGCGTGACAGTATAATCACCTGCTTTTAATAATTCCAGCCCAAGTCCAGTGATTTTACCATCCTTTAATGGTTTAATAACGCAGCCATATTCATAATGACTAGCACCTACCGAAAAACTTGGATAGTAAATATTGCCAGCTTCGGAAAGTGAGAAAATTGGATGCTCAACGGCACCTAATTCCTCTTGCACTACCAAATCATCCTTCTTGGTTTTACACGCATCCAATAACAACGTTTCCATCAATGATAACGCAATAAGTAATACTGTTAATTTTTTCACCTTTTCGTTTTATATTTTTCTTTAATTTTTACCACCAAAACCTCCGCCAAATGATTTATATTCACTCGCATTGATTGAAAAACTTTCCTTTTTAAGTTCTATACACGTCATTTTCATATTACGCTTGCTTTTTTTCTTATTAGTCATATTCATCTCCATCATCAATGCCTTGTCAGCGTTCTTCAAAAAATTAGGATTAAATCCTTTAGGCATATTTTTTTGGTTAGCACCGTAAATACTGGTAAAACTGACCGGTGCCTCTGTCGTAAAATAAGATATAATTACATACTCATCACTCTCCATCTTAATGCCCTGACACTGGTAACCCATGATGGTTTTTGTGCCCAGCTCCGTCATTGTAAACTCGTCTTGTTTTTCGGCCGCTTTTTCAGCCATATTTTTCGGCATTTTCATGGCGGTCACCATCTTTGTTCCATTCATATCCATGAACATCAACATTTTATTTGTGCCTTCGTCCATCACTGTAAACATATTGCCATTGCCCATTGATTTGGCTTGTTTTGAATCAGGTTTGAATCCAAAATATTTGGCATTGGGTTTTAAATAATAAATCATTTTCATATCCCCATCTTTTGAAGTCATCTGCAGTGTGTATTTCCAATCAAAATCATAGGTGCCACTTGCGGCTACAGTTTCAATCTGAAAGTCTTCTGCACGCTGATTAGCCGGAGCTTCAGACTGCTCTTCTGTTGTACTAGTATTCTCCTTTTTCTTTTTGGTGCTATTGTCAATGCCTTCTTCTGTTTTGTCCAGTGCTTTGTCCATGGTTCTGTCCACTTTCCGTTCCAATCGTTGATTTACTTTTCGCTCTAGTTTATCGCCAAGCTTTTTCATGAACTGAGCATTTGAGTGTGGTGCAATCAACAATAGCATTAGTAGTGCTGGCAATATTTTTTGTACAGTTTTCATAGTATTTTTTATTAAGTGATTATTCAATATTTTATTCTCCCCAGTACTTCACGTACCAGTTGATTTGCTCAGGTAGTTGCGTGATGGTGGTTTTCATTATTGTTTTTGGCAAACTTCCTTGACCTTCATCATTTTTCCAATCTTCTTTTTCCAACAAAGTATGCTGCACCATATTCCATCCTTTTTTGAAATGTATATCATAAGTCGTCACCTCGTCAAAATTATAGCTATTTTCCCATGCCACTTTCACCACACACTTCGCTTTGAAAGTAGCTAATGCATTACAATAAAACCAAGAAATTTCACTGCCCAATACAAGACTCGAATTTCTGTTAAGAGAACCATTGTTTTGTATCTCATTTTGTGTGGCGGGATAAAGTACTCCCACTTGCATTCCCTTTTTATAGAGAAAAATAGTTTTGCTATCTACTGCCCTTGCGTCCTTACTTTCCTCCTCTATTTGCTTGTCATTACAAAAGTCCATGCCAACAGCCTTGTCAACCGATTGCATGAAATACTCACTTCCTTCAATGGTACTCACGTCAATTTCAGGCCAGTCAAAGTGGATTATCCCGTTAGGAGAAATCTTCCCCACATTGATTTCATTACCATTTAATCCAAAAGGTGCAACCATTAAGTCCAACGCTCCATTTTCATAATTTTCAACTTTTGGTAAAGCATTTGTTACTTGAGGTTGCTGCGCTTTGCATGACAATAGAACCGCTGTCATGATTGTTGTTAGCAATATTTTGAAATAGTTTTTAGTCATCATCTATCATTACGTTACATTCTACATCAAAAGCACTATAATACCAAAAATACATTAATAATAATACACCTAAACCCCAAACTTTATAATGCGCTAACAATACTGTATAGTCTGAAAGAAAAGGGTCACAACCTGCTACAAATAATCAGGTCATTAATTTGACCCGTGCCATTGCACAAATTTACAAACCAAATCACTTGATATCCAAGTATAATTACCCAGTAACTTTTACTTATGCCGCAAAGGTTACTGGGTAATTAACCTATCCCCAGCTCCCTTGGTCACTCACTGACCCATCCGCATTATAGTCTATCCAAGAACCTACTCCTGCAGCACTCCATGACCAGGTCGCTCTAACTACTCCACTTTCTTTAAGTGATAGTTCTCCTGATTTATCCGCTTGCGACACCACCTCCAGCTGCACATCACTTTCAGTAGTTTTCATTGATGAAGTCGAAACGCCGTTATTGTAATCCCAAGTATATTCAACTGCTACCAGGCTAGTACTATTAAAACCTTTCTCATAAATATACATTACGCCAGCACTTCTGCTAATCGTTTGCGTTCCATCAATAAACTTCACATAATCCGATCCGTTTTCTTTGAAAAACACTTCGAAAAATATTTTATCACCATCTTGTCTGTATTGATAAGCTATTT
Source organism: uncultured Roseivirgaceae bacterium (assembly GCA_964424205.1). Lineage (GTDB taxonomy): Bacteria > Bacteroidota > Bacteroidia > Cytophagales > Cyclobacteriaceae > CAYRIF01. Next base: position 3,801 of record CAYRIF010000299.1, read on the forward strand.
CCCCACCATTACCATCGGACCACTTATACACGGTGTAATTACCAGCCCTGCGTCCTGTGATTGGTGTATTGCCTTTTTCTGTCCCTACAGGAAACAGAAAGAAAGCTTGATAAATTTTAAAACTCCCTAATGCTAGTATTTGGGCATTGGCTTGCTGTGCATGAGGGTCTGAAGATTGTGCCATTGCATCAGGAACTGTAATGGTTTGCAAGTCAAACAACCCTAATTTGAAATCATCATCTTTTGCTGGCGCTACTTCATTTTTTTTGCAACTTGACAAAAAGATAAGTCCGATTGAAAATAGCAATAAGAGGCTTAGCGATAATAGGTTATTATAATTTTTCATGATTTTATATTTTTTATTTTAAAAATTATTTTATTTTGAAGCGAACACCTGCTTCAATTGCCAATTGACCAGTATATGA
>CAYRIF010000300.1:0-4224 GCA_964424205.1 uncultured Roseivirgaceae bacterium
CCATTTTAATGTCAAAATGTGGCTACTTGATTACTTTTACTTGTTATGTAATCTATATTTTTATCTTTATTCCAATGGGTAAAATTGTGAATTGTGCATACCCAGTATGTGCTTTGTATGCCCTACTTGTACTAAAATAAATGTCTGAAACAGGTAGTAATATTAATAGTGGGGCGGTTTCTAAATATACATTTGGACTTAGTTTAACATTGAGTGTAATACCAATGTTGACGGATGGTTGCAGTGTGTGATTTTCGTCCCAGAAAAGATGAATAAACCCAGCACCTAAATTCACATCCCAAAACACATTTTGTTTAATTAAGTTTACCTGATAGTGTACTTTAAAACTAACAATATTTGAGTTTACATTCGGTGGAGCATATAAATCTGAAATTAATTCTACGGCATGCCATTTGTTTTCCATTGAAATTCCCCAACTCCATTTAGGGCGCTCTTTAAATTCACTGAGGTACTCAAAATATAGTCTTGGACCAGCTGAGTTATATGAGTCGGTCATAAGCCCTGTGTGAATTTTAATATATTTCTTTCTTTCGGAAGTTTCTATGGGTTGTGAAAATATTTGGAAAGAATAACACGTTAAGAAAACTATGGGAAGCAATACTTTTGTTTTGAGCATAATTAGGTATTTTATAGACAGGACGAAATTATTGGGTATTGGTTGATAGTATTTATATGGGTTACAGTTGCTGATAATACCTCAAAGAGCTTTCAATTTCAACGAGTGAGATTGGTACATCAAATTTCGCTTTACCGGTCATCGTAAGTAACGTACAATTTATAATATTCCCTTCATTCTTTTTATCCTGAAGAGCCAGTTTGCCCATGTTAACGATGTCTTCTTCAAAAATTTCTACCTTACCATAAACACTCAAAATGTATCGCATAATTTCTTTAAGGTGGCTTTCCGATAATCCTAGTTTTTCTTTTGATAAATACGCCTCACATATCATACCAATAGCAATTGCCTCTCCGTGCAGTAGCATCCTGTTCGGGTTGTCAAATAGGTAACTCTCCACCGCATGTCCAATGGTATGTCCGAAATTCAAAATTTTCCGTAAACCTTGTTCATGTGGGTCTTCTGTTACCACTTGGCTTTTAATCGCCACATCATGGGCGATATGTGCTTGCCAATTTTGTGTTTCAAAAGTATGATTGGTGAGTGTTTTCCAATAGTCTGCATCACGAATTAAGCTGTGTTTGATTACTTCCGCATAACCAGACTTCAATTGGTTTTTAGGGAGTGTGTTTAAGAAAATAGCATCAATCAATACCATTTTTGGCGCTTTGAAAAGTCCGATATGATTTTTTAGGTTGTTAAAATCCACGCCTAATTTTCCACCCACACTGGCATCAACTTGTGCCAAAAGGGTGGTAGGAATATTGATAAAATCAATGCCACGTTTGAAAGTGGCGGCACAAAACCCACCCATATCACCTATCACACCGCCACCTAGATTGATGAGCAATGACTTTCGGTCGAAATGAGCTTTCGTCATAGCAGCCCATATGATTTCGCAGGTATTTAAATTTTTATGTTTTTCGCCACTTTTTATTTGAATGATAAGGTGGGCAGGAATGGTGTTTCTAACTAGTGGATAACAATGTTCCACCGTATTTTCATCTACGATAATAGCAATGTTTGTATAATGCTGTTCTTCAAAAAAAATGGTAAGTTCTTTTTTGAAATCAGGCGTAATTTTAACGTTATCAAAAGGCATAAAAGGTTACTCTGTGGGTTTGAATTTATATATTTGCAAACAACATTTATCTAATGCCCAAAGATATGAAAAATGATTATCATTTAAAGTTTGATGATACTTCGGTTGCATTTTTTTCAAAATCGAATCGTCGGTTGCGTAAAATGCATTTGCTTTTTACAGCAATGAACTACAAGTGGCTCATGCAAATAGGAAATGATGTAATCAATTTTTTGTTAAAAATTAGAGTACCCATCAAGGGATTGATAAAGCACACTGTGTTTGAGCATTTTTGTGGTGGAGAGGATTTGCAAGAAAGTGAAGAGACGATTAATGAGTTAGCAGCATTTAATATCGGTGCTATACTAGACTACTCGGTAGAGGGGGCAAAGAATGAAGCTGGATTTGACCAAACAGCAGATGAAGTACTCAGGACAATAGCGAAAGCAAAAGCCACGAAGCACATACCATTTTCTGTTTTTAAATTTTCAGGAATATCTTCTTTCGCCATACTTGAAAAAATCCAGAAAGGAACGCAACTGACAGAGAAAGAACTTGGCTACTACGCGCATGTTAAACAAAGGGTGGAGCGATTATGCAAGGCGGCACATGATGCTGACGTTAGACTATTGATTGATGCAGAAGAGACATGGGTGCAGGATGTCATTGATGCATTTGTTTACCAGATGATGGCAAGGTTTAATCGAGAGAAAACCATTGTATATAATACCTATCAAATGTATAGAAGTGACATGCTAGAGAACTTGAAAAACGCCCATGCTCTTGCCGAAAAAGAAGGCTATTATTTAGGCGCAAAACTGGTACGCGGTGCCTATATGGAAAAGGAAAGAGATAGGGCTGAGGAAATGAAATATGAAAGTCCTATCCAGCCCGATAAGGAATCTACAGATCGTGATTTTGATGCAGCATTGGCATTCTGTGTCCAAAATAGAAAACGCATTTCATTGTGTGCAGGTTCTCATAATGAATGGAGTAACAGCTATTTGGCTGAGTTATTGCACAAAAATAAAATTGAAAAGAATGATTCCGAAATATATTTTGCCCAACTGTATGGCATGAGTGATAATATATCGTTTAAACTCGCCAAAGAAGGTTATAATGTAGTGAAATATGTGCCTTACGGACCTGTGCGAGCTGTACTGCCTTATCTATACCGTAGGTCGCAAGAGAACTCATCAGTAGCGGGACAAAGTAGCCGTGAGCTAAGCTATATCAAAAAGGAAATAGCGAGACGACGGTAGGTTTGTAGCGGCGCAAAATATTGTGCCGCTACAAACCTACCGTTATCTTAAAATCATAAATTGTACCCGACGGTTTATTGCCCTGCCTTCTTGGGTTTGATTGCTTGCAATGGGTATCTTTTTACCAAATCCAATGTAGGAAATTCTGCTTTCATCAATTCCTTTTTTAATCAAATAATCAAAGACGGCAGCGGCTCTTTTTTGAGATAATTCAATATTATATGCATCGTTTCCGACAACATCGGTATGTCCTTCAATCCGTATTTCTAACTGCGGCGTTTCTAATAACAACCGGTGCAACTTGTCAAGTTCAAAGAATGATTTTGAAAGAAGGGTCGCTTTATCAAATTCAAAATAAATATTTTCTAGCACTATTTTTTCACCAACTTTTAATGTCCCGAAGTATTCATTTTCAATGGGGTTGCTCTTTGTAACCATAGGAGCGGAATTTTTATCATCTAAGCTATCCAATAAAACCAATTTTACATCATCAATAAAATAGTAGGCAATTTTCGGCAAAAACCTATTTCTAAAGGTGTTGTGTAGTCTGGTAGCCTTGTTTCTTGCAACCAAGGTATTCTCATCATTACTAAAATTCCCAATAGTTAATACTTTTTCTCCTCCTCTGGCAATGAACTCACCACTGATTTTTATCCATGTTTTAGTGTCTGATAGAAGCTTCCCCTTTTTGTTTTGAATTTGAGGTTTCAAGTATTCAAACTCAATCTTTGGCCAGGTGAGTTCAGGACTATCTTCTGTAAAAACCATGCCTATATTACCGATTGCATAGTCGCAGTCTTCTACCAAACTTACGCTAAATTCAGCATAATATCTTTTCCCTTCAATGAGCGGTTCTTCCAGATATGTTTGAATAAACTCCCTGTGATTGTCTGAGAGTTTCCAATTTTCCTTATGCTTTTTGTCGATCGTTAAATAGGCAATAAGTCCAACATAGGCTTGCCCTTCTTTGGCATATTGCTGCCCAAAGGCATTATTAGGTACGCCCATCTTGTGTGGGCTAGAGCAGGAATGAAAGAAATCTGGAGATGGGTGGCTCGTACCATAGGGCATCCAATTGCTGCAAAGAAAAAGTTCGTTGAGCCCCACAGGACAGGCATTGGCATTTTCAAAACTCCCATTTGATACAAGGTTTTGGCTAAATATAGATTGAGAAAAAATCGCAAAAATAACGAATAGTGACATTCGATTTAGCATAATAAAAAAGGGTTAAGTAGTAGGTAAAT
>CAYRIF010000301.1:0-4181 GCA_964424205.1 uncultured Roseivirgaceae bacterium
ATTTCTTCAGAAATATAGTGGGGTTGATTGTTCATGTTGTTCAGTTCTCAGGTTTTTAGTCGGTAGTCTTCAAGTTTTCAAAATTTAGAGATAATGCCTTCAATTTTTAGTTTTTCTTGGCTGCCTTCGTGCATATTTTTCAAAGTCAATTTTTCTGTGGCTATTTCATCTGCACCTATGAGCAATACAAACGGAATTGCTTTTTTGTTGGCATAGTTCATTTGCTTTTTGAGTTTGCTCGCCTCTGGATAAAGCTCACTTTTGATACCAGCATCTCTTAATTTTTTTAAAATGCCCATGGAATATAATGCTGACTCCTTGTCAAAATTTGCTATCATGACTTGGGTAGAAATTAGGTTCTCTTTGGGGAACAAATCCAACGCTTCCATCACGTCATATAACCGATCTACTCCAAAAGAAAAGCCAACACCAGACATGTCTGCGAGCCCAAAAACACCAGTTAGGTCATCATATCGTCCCCCACCGCTCACACTACCGATACTCACATTGTTTACTTTCACCTCAAAAATGCAACCTGTATAATATGAAAGTCCTCGGGCAAGGGTGGCATCAAAAACCACATGGTCATCATGGCTACTACACCTGTTAAAGGTTTTAATGAAATCTAAAACGTCCATAATTTCTTTGACACCCTTAGTGCCTAATTCAGAGGATTGCATGTTAGATTTGAGTGCATCTAGCTTTTCAATATTGTTGCCTTTTACATGTAGTAATGGGCGCATTTCACGCACCGAACTGTCAGAGAAGCCTCTGTTTTTTAATTCTTCCTCTACCTTGTCGATGCCAATTTTATCTAATTTATCAATAGCAATGCATAAATCATTCACTTTATCCGCCTGATTTATGACTTCGGCGATACCTGTCAAAATTTTGCGATTGTTAATTTTTATTTCGTAATCACGGATTCCTAACTTTGCAAAAACCTCATTGATCATCAGCACAATTTCTGCTTCACAAATTAAAGACTTGGTACCCACTACATCGGCATCGCATTGGTAAAACTCTCGGTAACGTCCTCTTTGCGGACGATCGGCGCGCCATACAGGTTGAATCTGATAGCGCTTAAAAGGGAAGGCTATATCATGACGATTCATGGCTACATACCGAGCAAATGGAACCGTTAAATCATATTTCAACCCTTTTTCTGCTATTTTCAGTGCTAGTTTTCTTGCGCCTTGGTCAATGTCTTCTTGTTTGGTTTTTGAAAGAAAATCTCCCGAATTTAATACTTTATAAAGCAACTTATCTCCCTCCTCTCCATAAGTACCTGTAAGCACAGAGAGATTTTCCATGGCAGGCGTCTCTAATGGCAAGTAGCCAAATTTCTCGAAGGTGGCTTTGATGATGTTGAAAATATAGTTGCGCCGCATCATCACTTCAGGGCCGAAATCTCGCATGCCTTTCGGCAAGGTAGGTTTTTGTTTACTCATTATTTATTGTTCATTACTTGCCCACAAAACTACAAAAAAGAATGAATTACTTTGTTATGGAATTTATGTGGGATTCTTTTTCTGCCAAATAGACATAAATTAAGTTTAGTATAATTTTTGTGCTATCGGCAGTAAATTGATTACTTTTGTAAAACGTTATTTGAAACCTATGTTAAGTGACACATTGGTGATGAGAAGTGCAAAGTATCTGATGATTAAAAAGTTAACAAAAAACGCAGGAATACCTGAAAGGTCTTGCAAGGATTTTTGGGAATCTTTTTAAAACAGAGAGTTTGTGCTTATTGCAGTATTGTGTTATTTAATGTAGGTGTATATATGGGGCTGACCGGTTTTGACAGGTCGCGTAATTACGTGTGTAAGCATGCAGGCTCATGGGATGAGAGCCTTGAAAGATAGTTCCACAACAAGAATTGGCGAAGATTATTCTTACGCTATGGCTGCATAATTTAACCTAGGTGTTAAGTTAGCGTAGGGTTGAACGAAAAGTTCCCCGGCCATCATCACGCTGTGCCGCTGTTTTGTCGGTGTGGAATTCGTGGTGTCGAACAGCAAAACTAGTCTCGGTAAGGCTACGCAATCGAGATGAAATTAAGTAGCTAAGGTAAGGTTGTTGCTGTCGTTTGCGAGACCCTATTCGAAAATCAATAAGCGAATAAGCATGTAGAAGACCCGTTGGTTGCCTTCTCTGGACGTGGGTTCGACTCCCTCCAGCTCCACCTTCGCCCTTCGTAGCTTTAGCGAAGAAGGGTTTGTTTTAGTTTTAAATACTTTGGCGAAGCGCATTTTATGTATTCGGGCTTCGGTGGACGGTGTCCATCGGAGTACTAAGTACTTATCGCTTTAGCGAAGAAGGGTAAACGCTATAACTATGTGGTATGTTTATTTGGTAAAATGTTCAGATGAATCTGTATATACTGGTTGTACATCAAGTATTGAACGTAGATTAGAGCAGCATGGAAAAGGACAGGTACACTACACTAAAACAAGATTACCTGTTCAGTTGGTGACCTACATTGCTTTTACTGATAAACACAAAGCGTATGCATTTGAAAAATATCTCAAATCAGGTTCTGGTAATGCCTTTTCTAATAAAAGATTTCTTTAATGTATCAATTAGCTCATGCCAACGCTAGAAAAACATCAAACACTCCTCAAAGAAACATACCCAGTCAAAGGAATGACTTGTGCATCATGTTCGCTAAGTGTGGAAACAATGCTGAAGTCCCAGCAGGGAGTGGAGGAGGCGGTTGTTAATTTTGCCACACAGTCGGTGAATGTTAGTTATGATGCTCAGATCATTACAGTTGATGACCTAAAAAACACGCTCCATAAAATTGGCTATGATTTAATATTAGATTCGGAAAAGGATGAAGGGGCATTAACTGTCCAGAAAACGGATGAATTAAAGGCATTAAAGAACAAGACCATTTTGGCGGTTGTTTTAGCATTGCCGGTTTTTTTGATTGGCATGTTCTTTATGGATATGCCCTATGGCAATTGGATTTCTTTGGTGCTTACTTTTTTGATTTTGATTGGTCCGGGTAGTTTGTTTTTTGTCAATGCATGGAAAAAAGTGAAGTATTTTCAAGCCAGTATGGATACGCTGGTGGCAATGGGTACGGGTGTTGCTTTTGTTTACAGTACTTATAATATGTTTTTCAACAAAGGAGGGCATGTGTATTTTGAATCTGCGGCGGTAATTATTGCTTTTATTTTATTGGGAAAATACTTGGAAGAACGAGCGAAGAATAAAAGTTCGGATGCGATTAAAAAGCTCATGGGTCTGCAACCCAAAAAAGTGTGGGTAATAAGAAATGGCGAAGAAATAGAGATTAAAATTTCAGAAGTCATTGAATATGATAGAATACGGATTAAACCAGCTGAAAAAATACCGGTGGATGGCACGGTCATGAAAGGGAACTCAGCCATTGATGAAAGCACCATTACAGGAGAGTCTATGCCTGTTGAAAAACAAAAAGGTGATAAAGTATTTGCAGGAACGGTCAATCAAAATGGTAGTTTGATTATTCTGGCGGAAAAAGTGGGGAGCGAAACAGTGTTGGCGCAGATTATTCACTTCGTGCAGCAGGCACAAGGGAGTAAAGCGCCAGTTCAAAAACTGGTAGATAAAATAGCAGCGATATTTGTGCCTATAGTTATTGCTATCTCTGTTATCACATTTTTTGTCTGGTGGCTTTTTGGCGGAGAGGCATACATGAATGACGCGCTACTCTCGGCAGTGAGTGTGCTCGTCATTGCTTGTCCATGTGCGCTTGGGCTGGCTACACCAACGGCGCTAATGGTGGGTATGGGAAAAGGTGCTGCCAACGGTATTTTGATAAAAGATGCGGAGAATTTGGAAAGTTTTAAAAACATAGATGCTTTGGTGTTGGATAAAACAGGCACCATTACTAAAGGAAAGCCTTCGGTAACTGATGTCTTTTGGGCTGTCGGTAATGGAAATATTAAAAAGTTGGAATCCGTTCTTTCAAGCATTGAAAAACAATCTGAACATCCGCTCGCTGGAGCAATTTATAGTCATTACCTACAAAAGGAGGTTGATACCATTGAACTTGAAAATTTTGAAAGTATAACAGGTAAAGGTGTAGCTGCAAAATATGAAGGTGAAAATTATTTAGTAGGCAACGAAAAATATATTTTATCTCAAGGAGTGAAAATTTCAAGTGACTTGCACAAGAAATCCACCAA
>CAYRIF010000302.1:0-4158 GCA_964424205.1 uncultured Roseivirgaceae bacterium
TTGTCGCTCTATCAGAAATTGGAAAGCCTTGGGCATGTCAGTTGAGCATGCATTTCCTCGCACATAGTTGCGAGGTCTCTCAGCTTAAAGCATTGCCTTACTCAATGAGTATGCCACGCATTTTTTTTAACTTTTCAATTACTTCAGTTTTTAGTTTTTCTCTTACTGAAAATTTTATAAAACACTGATTATCAAAAACCTGTTCTTCAATTTTCAAATCATAGTCTTTGATAAGTTTCATGACGCTATTCATTGATAAGTACTCGAAGTTAATGGTAAGGTGAGCAGTAACAATTTTTTGGATAATAGCATTGTTGGTGATAGCATCTGCTGCTGCTGTTTTATAGGCATGGATCAAACCACCAACACCCAATTTTGTACCACCAAAGTATCGTATAACCACAATCAAAACGTCTGTGAGATTGTGTGAACGAATCTGTCCAAGTATAGGATCACCAGCAGAATGTCCTGGTTCGCCATCGTCATTAGCGCGATAGTGCGTCGCATCCTTTCCTAATATATAAGCATAGCAATGATGTCTTGCGTCATAATATTCTTTTTTAAGCACTAAGATTTTCTCCTTGATTTCTTCTTCAGACCTGACCGGGAATGCAAAAGCTAAAAACTTGCTCCCTTTTTCTTTATAAAACCCGTCAGATGTTTTTGCAAGCGATAAGTAGGTGTCTTTTTCCATTGGACTCAATTTATGAAAAGAAATTTAGAATTGTAGTTTGTTAAAGTTATTTTTGTCTAGATGGAAAAACCAAGAATGATAGAATTTCAGCATGTTGTTAATCGTGGCGCAAATATGAATATTGCAACATCAGATGTTTTACCATTCAAAGTTGAGCGTATTTTTTGGGTGTATGATGTGAAAAAAGGAGCAGTAAGAGGGGAACATGGACATAAAAAATCGAAACAGGTTGTGGTTGCAATCAGTGGTAAGGCGAACATTAAGTTGATTGGAATTGAGGGCTCTGTATTTGAATTTATACTTCAAAATCCCAAGCAGGGGGTTTATATTCCAGCTCTGTATTGGGGAAAAATTACTTTTGCTGAGGATACTGTATTGCTCACTTTTGCTTCAGATGACTATGAGGAAAGTGATTATATTCGAGATTTTGATGAATTTCTAAAGCTAGAACATCAATAATTATGACCTCCAACATATTTTTTTCGGAGAATGAAATACCTAAACCATATAGTATTGGGGCAACCACCTATTTCTATAATGAAGATGATTGTATAGCCTACAAATATAAAAAGGATTTATTGTCATTTTATATTCTGAAAAGGAAGGAAAAATTGGTAATCGGTAGAATTCATTTTGTAATTAGCGGTAATGAGGCAATAAGCTTACCAAAAAGCCCTTTCGGAAGCTTTGAACTATATGAAACGATGACCCTCAATGTATTGAACGATTTTGTTTGTTTTATTTTTGAAAGGCTACAAGAAAAACATGTAAATAATATTGTGATATCAACTTTTGCACAAATTTATAACCAGCAAGCTTCAGCCAAAGTACATTACGTATTGTCGAATAATGGCTTCAAAATTTTGGCAACAGATATAAATCATCATATTCCAATAGAAGGAAATTTTAAGGATAGAATTATATCAATGCAGTTTAGAAAATTAAAGAAATGTAAAAAAGAAGGATTGATTTTCAAAGAAGAAAAGCTATCCAAATTAAAGGAGTTGTACTTTTTTATTTCCAAGTGTAGGAACGAAAGAGGGCAAAATCTTTCTATGGATTATCATCAACTTAGAAACGCTACCAACTTATTTCCCGAAAGGTACAAGTTGTTTTCTGTTTTTAAAGAAGGAGAGAGATTAGCCGCTACAGTAGCTGTGATTGTTAATGAGGAGATATTATATAATTTCTATCCTGCCAGTATGCTACAGTTTAATGCGCTTAGCCCAATGGTATTTTTGACAGCGGGGTTGTTTGATTATTGTTGCGAAAATAATTACAAAATATTGGATTTAGGGACGTCAAGTTTAGCAGAAAAACCTAATATTGGATTAATAAGTTTTAAAGAAGGAATAGGAGGAAAGCCATCTTTAAAATTTGTTTTCGAGAAATCACTGAACTAGATGGGGAAGGTCGAAAAAGGAAATGTGATTTCTATAGAGCTGTTACGCCTAAAATCAAAAGAGCGTCTCTATGTGGTAAGTTGCGTGATTGATTTCTGCCATTGCAACAGAGCGACTGAAGGTTGTCAAAGGTTTTTTTCTCTTTGTTTTTACAGGCTATAACCATACTTCTTTTTTCGCAGAAGCATGATATTTTGATGATGCGACGACATTAGTATTGCTTGAAAAAGAATTTTCTATAGATAAGATTATGTCAAATCAGGTCATTCGTTCTAATAATGATGAAGCAATTCATACTAATATGATACATGAGAATAGGTATCAACTTGGTTTTGATGCAATATTAGATTGTTATTGCCTTTCTTTGTGTGATAAAACAATACTGAAGCACGCCAATTTGTCATATTCGTCGTTGCTATTTAATTCATCGCAACTATATATTTTTCTTGAAACACAAAAAAGCAAATTGAAAAGATTAAAAACTTTGTTTCTTGATCACTTAGATGGGGAATATAAAAATGGTAGTTTTAGTATTAGCGAAACAAAATGTTCCAATTCAAACCAAACATAGCGACTAATTTTAACTGTTTGCATTGTAATGCAGATAATACAGTAGTAAGTGACACCCAGTTTTTGGGAATGCATACCTTGGCGGAATGTCTTTGCAAAGATTGCGAAAAGGGTTTTCATCACACTTATCCCGTGGGGCATGCAGGTGATTTTCCTGTTGCATTTGATGAGTTGGGTAAAAAAGTATCCTTTAATAAAAAAGCATCAGTTTGGTTTGCAGAACCACTGATTGCTTCTTGTTTTGGAGGAAAAAGCATTGATGCGATAATTAAAAAAAAGCAATTCTTTGAAACAAAAAAGGTTGTCATTCTAAATTGTCTCGATGATTGCTATGGACATGTGCTATTAAAACTGTTGAATACGCAAAGACACCTCGAAATACATCCAACGTTTGGTTTAGTACCCATCATTCCCAAGTCATTTTTATGGTTATTGCCAAAGGGGATTGCCGAGGTTTGGTTTGTGGACGCACCAATGAATAAGCTTAACTATTTGATAAATGGTTTTGATGCTTTTGTTAAAAATGAATTGGAAAGATTTGATGAAGTATATTTTAGCAAGGCATACACACATCTCGACCATACAAAAATCGAATTGAGTGCATTTACTAAAACAGAGCGCTTTGAAATGTCTCAATTTGGTGAGTTAAAACCCACGATTACTTTTGCATTGCGTGAGGATAAATTTTGGTTGAATAATAGATTGGATGACTTCTTATTCAAAACATGTGTGAAATTTAAAAAAATAGAATACTTAAAAAACTATTTTATTTGGAAGCAGAATCGCTTGGTAAATCGAGTTGCTAAACTGATTAAAAATGAAATAGGGGAAGTAGATTTTATTGTCACAGGTTTAGGGAAATCGGGAAATCTTTCTGACATAATTGTTGATAATAGATACCCTAAAATGACAGATGAGAAAGAAAGAGCGTGGGGTAGTATTTATGCTAAAAGTCATATTATAATCGGTGTCCACGGATCAAATATGCTAATTCCGACAAGTCTAGCCGCTGGGTTTATTGAAATTTTACCTAGGCATAAAATCCCACATTTTACGGAAGATGTCCTTTTGCCATATGCGAGTCGGTATGCGATATTTTTGGGTAGGCATTTGGATGAATTTACTAATGTTGAACTTGTGAAGACGCATGCGGTGAGTATATTGAGAGATTTCCCTTTTTTGTATAAGAATACGGAAGCAGGAGAATAATTACTCCATCATTTTGCCAAATCGCTCAATAACCTCGGTAAGATAGACACCATTATAAGGACCAAACCAGTTCATGGTTTTGGTTTCATATTCGTCTAACATATACCATTTGTCTTTGGTGATGTAGCCAATATAAGCACCATTGAAACTATTGATAAAAAGATTCAGCCCTTTTTGATTGTAAAAAGTATCTAATTCAGGCATCAGTTCACCAGAGAAATCACAGGGAGTACTCACAAAAGCAGTGTTGCCAATTTTGAGGTAAGACATGTCGGTAGGATA
>CAYRIF010000303.1:0-4130 GCA_964424205.1 uncultured Roseivirgaceae bacterium
GGATATGAACCTGAAAGAATAGAGCCAACGGTAAAAATGCCAGTTGATTTTGACAAGTTTTGGACAGATGCTAAAAGCGAACTAGCAAATTTACCAATAGATGCAATTGTTACTTTAAAGCCTGAATTATGTACTGCCGATATTAATGTATATCATGTGAATTTGCAAAATATTAAAATGTCGCTTTCATGGAGAGGAAGCAGTAGGTTTTATGGTATGCTTTCTGTGCCAAAGAAACCTGGAAAGTACCCTGTAATTCTAGGGGTTCCTGGAGCAGGAGTAAGGGCATATGGTCGTGATGATAGGGCGGCAAAAGGAGTGATTGTTTTTAATGTGGGAATTCACGGAATTCCAGTAGATTTAAATTCCAATGTTTATAAGAGTTTGGCAACCAGCTCTTTGGCAGGGTATGAAAGGTATAACTTGCGAGACAAAGACCTATATTATTATAAGCGGGTTTATATGGGATGTGTAAGGGCAATTGATTTTATATATACATTGCCAGCGTTTGATGGAGAAAACCTAGCGGTTATAGGTGGTAGTCAAGGAGGAGCATTGTCAATTGTTACTGCTGGACTAGATAGCCGTGTCAAGTATTTAGCGGCATTTTTCCCTGCTTTAAGTGATATGACTGGATATTTAGAAGGTAGGGCAGGAGGATGGCCACATATGTATCAAAATTATGATAAGAATAAAAATCCTAACTGGATAAACACAACTCCCTATTTTGATGTGGTTAATTTTGCGAAAAAACTAAAAATACCTGGGTGGTACACTTGGGGTTTTAATGACAATATTTGTCCACCAACATCTATGTATGCGGCGTACAATTCAATTGCAGCACCGAAAGAACTACACAAATTTTTGGAAATTGCACATTGGACATATCCTGAACAATGGGATGATGCAACAAATTGGCTTTTGAAAAATTTAATTAAAAATGAATAGTGTATGTTAAAATGGTATTAAACATCACAAATACGAATAGCTTCTCTTAACGAAGCTATTTTATCTTCATGGATAGGGATGAATTCTTGTGCTACATGTCCTTTGAAGCCGTTGTTAACAATTGCCTGCATGATTCCCCGGTAATTCAACTCTTGCGTTTCGTCAATTTCATGTCTGCCAGGTACGCCAGCAGTATGATAATGTGCTATGTAATCTTTGTAATCTGTGATTGTTCTAATAATGTCTCCTTCCATAATTTGCATATGGTAGATGTCGTAGAGTAATTTGAAGTTTGGGGAGCCAATTTTGTCAACAAGTTTCACGCCATATGACGTGCTATCTGCTTGGTAACCGATGTGGTCGATTTTGCTATTAAGCATTTCCATTATTAAGGTGACGCCAACTTTTTCAGCATGCTTTACCAATTTATCTGTACCAATAGCAAAATTTTCTATACCTTCTTCATCACTAATATTTCTTTTATTACCCGTGAAAAGAATAACATTTGGAACTCCATTGTCTGCCGCTTTTGAGAGGAGCTCCATATAGGGTTTATATAATTTATCATGATTGGCTTTGTCATTAAACCCATCCGCAATACTAGCGAATGGTCCAGTACCGATGGCAGCGGTAAGTCCATATTTTTGTAATATTTTCCATTCCTCAGGAGTAGTTAGTTCTATAGATTTGATTCCAATTTCCTTTACACTTTCGCAAAACTCTTCTAATGGCATGCTACTGAAACACCACCTACAAACTGAATGATTGATATTCCCTTTTAGGGCGGTTGAAACACCTTTTGTGGTAGTGCAATTAGATAGTAGGGGAGTGCTTACAGCCATTGCCCCAGCGGCGGCTACTCCTTTAATCATTTTTCTTCGGGAGTATTTCATGGTTTTTGTTTTAAAAGTAGTAATTTTATTTAGAAAATAGCATATTGGAAGGAATCTCTCCCTTTTCTATTGACGGCCCTTGTAATTTAACCGCCAAGCCTTCGCCACCACCCTCTTCAAAATAGGTTACCGAAAATTTGTGATACCCTGTTCTCAAAGCTATCTCACCTTTTCGCTCCTGCATCCCATGTTTACCATCATTGTTTACCACCAATTTGTCATTGATGTATAATCCACTACCATCGTCAGACGAGGTATAAAAAGTATAAATACCATCCTTAGGTATTTTTATGTAGCCATCATATTTTAACCCAAAAGCATCTTTGGGCATCCCTTCGGGTATTTTTATGCGGGTAACAATTTCAGCTTGCTTTAATACTTGCATTTTATCAAATTCTGATAATTGATTGATTGCGCCCTGATAATAATTGAGCAGTAAACCAGAGGTTGCATTGGCGAGGTCGATGGCTTTATGAAAAGAAATTTTACTGTAGGTTTTTTCAAATATGGCACTCTCTTTTCCTGATGGAAGAATCGTTTTAGCGTTAAGTGTTACACTTTCTTTGATACTGATAGCAGTGCTGTACAGAGAGGACTTGTTTGTTGGTTCGCTGCCATCTAGGGTATAATAAATTTTCGCGCCTTTGAAGGGTACTTCGAGCAATATGGATAAACTGTCTCCTGTAAAAGTACTCAGTCCTTTTGAGGTTGGAGCAGCAATGAAATAGTGAATGTTTTGTTTGTCCAAAAAGATGAGGTGCGTGGTTAGTTTCTCCTGAAAATGCTCCCAATTTTTACTTTCATTGGCAGTCCAAGCAATTTCGGAAAGTGCCAGGAGCCTTGGCAATAGGCGCTCTATGGCTATTGCTTCTGTAAAAATATATTCTGACCACAAGCATGCCTCCACACCTTTAATATGTTCTTTTTCTGATAAACTTAATTCCTTTGGAACAGGATTATACATGTAAACTTTTTCTAAATCAATAATAAGTGCTCTTGGTACACCTTCTAATTTTGGATTGGATTGTGCATGATTAAAGTATAATTTATCGCTAGGTGTCATGATTACATCATGGTTTTGTTTAGCAGCTTTAATTCCACCTTCTTCGCCACGCCAGCTCATTACTGTGGCATCAGGTGCTAAACCACCTTCTAAAATCTCATCCCATCCAATAATTTTCCGCCCTTTTGAAGTCACAAATTTTTCGATACGTTTGATAAAATAGCTTTGCAGTTCTTCTTCATTTTCTAGCCCCTCTGCCTTTATTCTTGCTTGACATTTTGAACATTGTTTCCATGTTGTTTTCTTTGCTTCATCTCCACCAATATGGATATATGTTGATGGAAATAAATCAATAACTTCTGTTAATACATCTTCAAAAAAAGTAAAGGTTTCTTCATTGCCAACGCAATAGGGATCTGAAAACGACCATAGTTTACCACGATGCCATTCTTTTCCAGTACAGGAAAGATTAGGATAGGCATGTAACACAGACCAGGAGTGTCCTGGTAATTCTATTTCAGGAACAACGGTTACGAAACGCTCTTTGGCATAGGCAAGGACTTCTCTAATATCATCTTTGGTATAAAAACCACCGTATTTAGGCTTGCCTTCTTCTGCACCATTGATGTCATAATCCCACGGCGCTTCGCCATCACCAGCACGCCATGCAGCGACCTCGGTTAGCTTAGGATATTTATCAATTTCAATACGCCACCCTTGGTCATCAGTCAAGTGCCAATGGAATACATTGAGTTTATGCTGGGCTAAAATATCGATATATTTTTTGATGAATTCTTTGTCGAAATAGTGTCGAGACACATCTAGGTGCATTCCCCTCCATTCAAAGCGGGGATTATCAATCACGTGAACATAGGGAACAACAGTTTTATCTTCAGTTTTTATTAGTAGCTGTCGCAAGGTTTGTACGCCATAAAACACGCCTGCTGCATCGCCTGCTATTTTAATCCCGTTTTTATCAACGGTCAATTCGTAACCTTCTTTTTTTAGTTTTTTATTTTCGGAAATAGATAATAAAATCGGAGGGTCAGACTCATTGTTAAATTTTTGGACTGTATTTTTTGCACCTAGTTCGCTGCTCAACGCATGTGCTACATTTTCTAAATCACCACTATATAGGGTCTGCTGAAAAAGTCCCAAGTGCGTTAGCTATGAGTGGCCAAAGTGAAGGTGTATTGTTATACTTCAAACTGAAGGCTACGAAGTGCCTGCCATCCGTCAGGCAGGGATGATGTGCTTGGGGCTAGTGTTAAAAATCTGGGACGGAT
>CAYRIF010000304.1:0-4104 GCA_964424205.1 uncultured Roseivirgaceae bacterium
GGCATGAAAAAAACAATACTATTATTTGTAGCTTTTTTACTCTCTACTTCTGTAGCAAATGCTCAATATTTTGATTGGGCTAAAAGTTTTGATGTCGGAACAGAACCCTCTTCGATGGCAATAGACCATAACGGTTATATTTATATTTCATCTACTAAAAGGTCAGATAATTTTAATACAGAAAACGAAAACTATGACTTTTCCATAACAAAAATAGACACTGATGGTGCTACGATTTGGAACAAAAAAATTGGAGGGGAAGGCCCTGATATTGTCAATTCCATCACCGTTGATACTCAAGGAAATATTTATACAACAGGCTCTTTCTACGGAAAGGTAGACTTTGATCCTAATATTGACACCACTTATTTAAGTGCCATTAGTAGTAATGATATGTTCGTACAAAAGTTAGACTCTGATGGTAATTTAGTTTGGGCCAAAAGCTTAGGGACAGGTAAAGGATATTTAATTGAAGTAAATTCAATGGGAGAACTATATTCAATTAGAGTCCATTCTACCAACCCATATTCCCCAATTTATGCAATTCAAAAATTTGATACTCATTGTAACTTATTATGGGAAAAAGAATTGAAGGAAAACGGAATAAATATACTAGGCGTTCATTCTTTAGTTCTTGGAGAGACAGAAAATATTTATGTCGGCTATAATATCTTTACTTATCCTACAGCATTTGGTTATAAATATAGTTCTTATTTCATCAAAAAGATAGATCCTAATGGTAATGAAATTTGGAAAAGTAATATTGGAGAGAGGACGGGAACTGGCGATCCTGTTGGCATTGCTCTGAAAGTAGATGCTTTAGAAAATATTTATACGGTTGGTACTTTTGATGGAACGGTTAATTTTGACCCTAACAAAGGTTTAAACAGCTTAACAACTGAAGAGAAACGATATCAAGTATTTCTACAAAAGCTAAACACAGATGGTGATTTTGTTTGGGTAAAAAGCATGCCAGGAATTGGAGGAAAAGAACGAGACTGGTCACATTTAAGTGGGCTTGCCATTACTTTAGATACTTCCAACAATATCTATCTTACTGGAAATTTTCATGGGACGGTAGATTTTAACCCTACTGAAGATACAACATATTTGACAGCACAAGAAAATGATGCGTTCATTCAAAAACTAAATGAAAACGGCTCTTTTCTATGGGTAAAAAGTATAGCAGTCGCTAACATTGAAACTATAACTACTGACCTTTCTGATAATCTTTATTCTGTTGGCTATTTCAAAAATACTGTGGATTTTGATCCTAATGAAGGCACATATTATTTAACTTCTGAATCCTACAGAAATCTGTTTTTACAAAAATTAACAAAAGCCCCAAAAATAGAAAACCCTCTAGGAGTAGAAACGCTACAGCAATCTAAAATCAAGCTATATCCAAATCCCACAAGCAATCTGCTTAATTTAGAACTACCAGCACCTGCCCTGACTGCTCAATTTAGTATTGTAAATTATATGGGACAAACTGTGCTGCAAGGTAATTTAAACAAAAGCAAAAAAGTAGTTAATCTATCGCGTTTATCTGCAGGAATTTATCAGGTGAATATGATAACCAATACAGGAAGGAAATATTTTGAGAAGGTAGTTCTAACAAAATAAACCATTAAGGCATAAAGAAACAAAATCCCCTTAATGTCTTAATGGTTCAGCAAATATTCTGACTACTCAAAAGTAATCTCAAACGGCAACCTAGCCTGTACGCCTTGGTAGTTCTTCAATGATTTAATTTGCTTAGCAACCGGATATAAATCTCCAGTTTGCTTTTGAAGCATTTTCTCTTCTAATTCACCACCTAGCCCCTCAATGATTTCTTCAAAGAAGCTTTTTTTAGCAGGGTAATATCGCAGCTTATAGTCATCCGTGATTTCTGCGGCTTCTGCTGCCAGCGCAATTGCACTGTCCAATCCTCCTATCTCATCCACCAATCCATTTTCTTTGGCTTGTAGTCCAGTCCATACCCTACCAGATGCTATTTTCTTTACATCAGCGATACTCATGTTTCTAGCTTTGGAAACTTTGGAAGTAAAATCTTCATAGCCGTCATTGGTACTTTGCTGAAAGATAGCTCTTTCTGCCTCGGTCAATGATCTAGTCACCGTGAAAATATCAGAAAACTCTCCTGTTTTCACCACATCATGGGTAATGCCAATCTTCTCTTCTAGGAATTTTTCCATGTTAAATAACATCATAAAAATACCGATGGACCCTGTAATAGTATTAGGCTCAGCCACCACCTTATCGGCTGCCATACTAATATAATATCCTCCCGAAGCCGCATAATCACCCATTGAAGCAATGACTGGTTTCTTTTCTTTGGCTAGCATCACTTCCCTCCATATCACATCCGAAGCAATCACACCGCCACCACCAGAATTCACCCTTAATACAATCGCTTTCACCTTGTCATTTTCACGCGCCTTTCTAATCAGTTTAGCATATTTATCTGACCCAATAGATTGTGCTTCTCCTTTGCCACTTACTATATCTCCTTGTGCAACAATTACCGCAATTCTATTTTTAGAAGAGTTAGTTTTATCGATGCTTTTTTGGTACTTCCCCAAACTCACAAAGTTAATTTTATCATCCTCTTCAAGCGCTAACTTCTCTCTAAACTCAGTCAATACCTCATCAAAATATTTCACGCCTGTAACAAGTTTATGACTCAACGCTTCTTCTGGTTTTCTTACCACCATAGAATCTGAAAGCGCCTCTAAATTAGTCACGGAAATATTTCTTGAAGCCGCCACCTTTTCTAAATAGTGGGAGTACAAAGAACCAAGAATTGACTTCATCTGCAATTCATTTGGCTCACTCATGTCTTTCCTAATGAAAGGCTCGACCGCACTTTTAAAATCTCCTACCCTGAATATCTCAGGTTCAATCCCTAATTTATCAAAAGTACCCTTGAAGAAAGTCAAATTGGCACTGATGCCGTTCAACTCAAACATGCCTCTCGGGTTGATATAAATATTATTAGCTACTGATGCTAGGTAGTATCCTGATTCAGTATAAACCTCGCTATACGCTGTAATGAATTTCCCTGATTCCTTAAATTCTAACAGGGCATCTCTGATAGCTTCCAAACTTGCAAAACCAGTCATAGGGTAGTCCGGCTCAAGGTATATGCCTTTGATTTTATCATCGGTTTTGGCATTTTCTATCGCCTCCACCATGTCAATTAATCCAAGATTTCCAGAAAAACCCATCACTGCCTCCGAAAGCGGATCTTCTTGTGCTCTTTCTGCAATTGGCTTATTGAGTTTGATGTGCAAAATTGAATTTTCTTTTATAGTGACACCATCTTCGGCAAAAGCGCCTATAATGGCTATCACAATGAAGGAGAAAATTATAAAAGCAAATATTCCTACTATCGTTGCGAGTACGTTTCTTAAAAATTTCATATATTTATTATTCGTGTATTTTAATTTTGACACAAAAGTACAGATACTAAGTGCTTTTATAAAACCTTATTTATATTTTTGGAGAATTAACGAGATGAACGGAATATATTTACTACTAGGCACCAATCTTGGCAACAAGAAAAGGAATATGCAGCAATGTTTGAAACTCATTGCTGAGAAAATGGGGGACGTTATGCGATGCTCTGCCTTGTACAAAACAGCCGCCTGGGGGGTAGAAGACCAAGACTGCTTTTTAAACCAAGTGGTAAAAATTACAAGCGACTTATCCGCTACACAATTACTTGACAAGATTCACCACATAGAAAAAACGCTAGGAAGAGTGCGCAAGCACAAATGGCATGAACGGGTGATTGATATTGATATCCTGTATTACAAAGATGAGATTATTTGTGAAAAGCAGCTCACCATTCCACATCCGCAGCTTCACCGTCGCCGGTTCACCCTCGTACCACTCTGCGAAATAGCGCCTGATGAAATCCACCCTAAGTTAAAAAAGACCAACAAAATTCTTTTGGAGGAATGTTCCGATGCGTTGAAAGTGGAAAGGCTGTCTTCTACCATTTCAACATCAAAATTCCGCATATAATCCGCAATTTCTTCAAATAATACAACATGCTAAATATTTTTGCTTTTTTACCTTTTTGCTATAAATATG
>CAYRIF010000305.1:0-4032 GCA_964424205.1 uncultured Roseivirgaceae bacterium
CCTGGCACTTTCTCTGAGAAAAAAGAGAAATCCTCAGCGCCTGTCCATGCATGGGTGAGTTCTACATTTTCTTTGCCTGCTGTCCGTTGCAATGTTGGTAGCATTTGGCTAGTGAGTGCAGGGTCATTGAATGTAATTTGATAACCATCATGAATATCTACCTCAGCTGTTGCGCCTGAACTTTCAGCGATTTTCGTAGCGGTGCGTTTGATTTTTTCAAAAATAATTTTACGCATGCCATAGTCCAATGTTCTAATGGTTCCCGTCAAATTTACCTCTTCAGGGATGATATTACTTCGCACACCACCTTCCACAATTCCTACAGAAATCACTGCAGCTTCCGTCGTTAGGGCCGTTTGGCGACTTACTACAGTCTGTAAACCCATAATAATTTGTGCAGATGCCACAATCGGATCTACACCTGTCCAAGGCGTAGAACCATGCGTTTGCTTTCCTTTTACTTTAATGGTAAATGTATTTGACGCTGCCATAATTCCGTTTGGCTTGTATCGAATTTTCCCAACTTCTGTTTGGCTATTGATGTGCAATCCAAAAACCACATCGACCTTTGGATTATCTAAAACCCCTTCTTTAATCATCAACTTCGCCCCTCCTTCTTCTCCATTGGGCGCTCCTTCTTCGGCTGGTTGAAAAATAAATTTAACAGTTCCTTTTATCTCAGATTTTATGGCTGTGAGCACTTCTGCCACACCCATCAGCATCGCAATATGCGTATCATGTCCGCAGGCATGCATTACGCCCACTTCCTTGTCGTTGTACTTAGACTTGGCTTTTGAGGCAAATGGAATTTTTACCCTTTCAGTCACAGGAAGGGCGTCAATATCTGCTCTGAGCCCAATCACAGGACCAGGTTTTCCACCTTTCAACAGCCCTACCACTCCAGTATGTGCCACACCTGTTTTTACTTCTAACCCAAGGGCTTTTAGATGTGCTGCAATTTTTTCTGAGGTCTTAAACTCACGGTTAGAAAGTTCCGGATGCTCATGAAAATACCTTCTCCATTCGATTACTTTCGGTTCAATTTTATCTGAAAGTTGATCAATTTTTTTATAAATATCTTGGCTTTGTACAGTACTTGCACTTAAGAAAACCAATAAGATTGCTAAGAAAAATAGTTGTAGTCGTTTAATCATTATTACAAAATTTTAAAAGGTTAGAATTATTTAAAGATATAAATTGATTTTATAAACACAAAAAAATGTAACATATAGTTATACTTGCAGTAGAAAATTTATGCAGGCAAATGAATATCCAACACAACATTTCGTTAAAAGAGTTTACCACATTTGGTATTGCTGTTAGCGCGAAGTTATTTTGCGAAATAAATAGCATCAACGAACTGAAATCTATACTTTCTGAACCCTCCCTTTTACAAGAAGAAAAACTTATTCTTGGTGGCGGCAGCAACCTCGTTTTCACCAAAGACTATGAAGGTGTGGTAATTAAAATGAATCTAAGAGGTATCGAAGTAGTTGAAGAAGATGGTGTCCATATTTGGTTAAAAGTAGGTGCCGGAGAGATTTGGCACGAGTTTGTGCTGTATTGTATTGACAATAATTGGCAGGGAGTTGAAAATCTTTCTTTTATTCCTGAAACGGTAGGTGAAGAACACATGCAGAATATTGGTGCCTATGGTGTAGAGATTAAAGATGTATTTGGATCGTTGGAAGCGGTAAATATTGCCACAGGCGAAATGGAGACTTTTAGTCATGAGCAATGCCAATTTGGCTATCGGGAAAGTGTTTTCAAACATACCATGAAAGGACAGTATATTATATGCAGCGTCACATTCAGGCTCAACAAAAACCCATCATACAATACAAGTTATGGGGCAATCAAAAACACACTAGAAGCCAACGGCATACAAGAGATTTCTGCCAAAGCCATTAGCGATGCGGTGATTCAAATCAGACAAAATAAGCTACCTGACCCTAGTAAGATAGGCAATGCAGGAAGTTTTTTTAAAAACCCAACCGTTGACTTTATTGATTATGAAGGATTAAAGGCCGAATTCCCGAAAATTCCCGCCTATGAACTGCCAGAAAGCAAATTTAAAATCCCTGCTGCCTGGCTCATAGAACAATGTGGCTGGAAAGGCAAAAGATTAGGAGAAATTGGGGTGCATACCAATCAACCACTTGTATTGGTAAATTATGGCGAAGGGAAAGGTACTGACATTAAAAATCTTGCATTAGAAATTCAGAAATCTGTGACAGATAAATTTGGGATAGCGTTGTCTATGGAGGTAAATATTGTCTGAACTGTGATGTCAGGTTTTAAGACTAGGACATAGACTAAAAGAGAAAAGAAAATAGAGGTAAGACTTAAGAGTAATAAAGAGAAAAGAAAATAGACTTAAAGACATGGTACTTTATACATAATACTTTTAAAATGAATATAGAGGAACGTATTAATGCTTTTGTAAAGCTAGGAAATTTTATCAGTTTACTGACAAAAAAGAAAATTGATGAACTGCACCTACAGGCTGTCGAGCATAACAATTGGTTTACAAGAGAGACCATTGTTAGCGCGCTGAAAGGATTAGAAATCTTCTTAAACAAAGCGGCGTTGAATAAATGGGTTGGTCATTATGAATGGGCTACGCTCAACCCAAAAAAAATAGGTGTCATCATGGCTGGAAACATCCCAATGGTTGGTTTTCATGATTTACTAAGCGTACTCATTAGCGGTCACCACCTCCATGCAAAATTAAGTTCTCAAGACCCTTTTCTTTTAAAGTATCTATCTGATGAATTAATTAATATAGAACCCAGATTCAAAGGCAGTATTCATTTTATAGAAAGAATGAATGATGTAGAAGCTTTAATTGCCACTGGCAGTGATAATTCTGCCCGCTATTTTGAGTATTATTTCTCAAAAATTCCGCATATTATTCGAAAAAATCGCTCTTCCTGTGCTGTTTTGATAGGTGATGAATCTGCAGAAACCATCAAAGCGTTGGGGAATGATATTTTTCAGTATTATGGGTTGGGGTGTAGAAATATATCTAAAATTTATGTGCCCACCCGATATGATTTCATACCGTTTCTTGATGCACTTCAAACATACTCCGATGTGCTGAACCACCATAAATACAGCAATAATTATGATTATAATAAATCAATATACTTGGTAAACAAAGTGCCACATTTAGACACTGGATTTTTGCTGCTACATGAAAGTAATGAACTTGTTTCTCCTATTTCTGTGCTTTACTATGAGTATTACAAAGATAATAATGACCTGCAGCAAAAACTTTCGCAACAATCAAAAAAACTTCAGTGTATAGTTTCAGAAGGAGTTATTAAAGAGGCAATTAAAATTGGATACGCACAAAACCCATCTTTATGGGACTATGCCGATGGTGTAGATACCTTAGCATTTTTACAATCACTAAGCTAAATTTGGCAGTCTGATAATAAATTCAGACCCCTCTCCAGGTGTCGAGGTAAGTTCAATCATTCCTCCTAATTTTTCTATCGTTTCTTTCACTATATATAAACCTAGCCCTGAACCACTAGAACCCTCAGTGCCACGGTAAAACATGTCATAGATGTGTTCTTGCTTCTCCAAGTCAATACCTATACCATTATCCTTCACAGAAAATATAGTAAATCCATCTTCTTGATTGACAGAAATCCTTATGATGGGTTTTTCAATTTCGGTATTATGATATTTTATTGCATTCGCAATTACATTATTCAAAACGACACGCAGCCTTGCCTCATCACTTATGAATTTAGTACGGGCATTGACCTGAATATCAATTCTTACATTTTGTGCGTTTTCAAGATATTCAAAATTCTGCACTGATTTTTTGATAAGCGTCAGTACATCTACCTTCTCTTTAACTACTTCCATTCTAGAGTTTCTAGAATAATCAATAATCTCCTCTATAAATTCATCAAGGTTTTTAATTCTATCCGATATCATATCAAGGTACTCCTTTTGGACTTTGTCTTTCACATCATATTGCGCCACATTTACAAGCCCCATAATTGATTTTAAAGG
>CAYRIF010000306.1:0-4022 GCA_964424205.1 uncultured Roseivirgaceae bacterium
AGTGGGGGAAAGAGGGTCAGGACATGTAGCACAGTTTGCAGAAATCGATGGGGTGGAGGTTGTAGCGATTAGTGATTTGTATGAGGACTTGGTAAAAAAAGCGGAAAAAGAATCTATAGAAAAGGGTGGGGGGCGACATAAAAACATGAAGCTGTATCATGGTGACCAAAATAATTGGAAGATGCTGCTGGAAGAGACCAAGCCTGATGCCGTAATTATTGCAACGCCCTGGAGTTTACACGCCCCAATGGCAATTGGTGCGATGGAAGCTGGGGCGCATGCATTTGTCGAAGTGCCGATTGCAACGACCATCGAAGACATGTGGAAGATTGTTGATGTTTCGGAGAGAACCCAGAAACATTGCATGATGTTGGAGAATGTGAATTATGGACGAGAGGAGTTGTTATACCTGAATATGTGTCGCCAAGGGGTGATCGGGAATTTGCTACACGGTGAAGCTTCTTATATTCATGAGCTCAGGTGGCAAATGGAAGAACAAGAGAGAGGTACCGGTTCATGGAGGACCGCCCACTACGCCAAACGGAATGGTAATCTTTACCCGACACATGGCTTAGGACCCGTGGCACAATACATGAATATTGCGAGAACAGATGATATTTTTAAACGCTTGGTGTCTTTTTCTTCTCCTGCGTTGGGGCGAAAGATGTATGCCGAAAAAAATTACGCAAAAGATCACAAATGGAATCAGTTAGATTTTCGTGGTGGAGATATTAATACGTCAATCATTAAAACGAAACTGGGTAGAACAATCATGGTGCAGTGGGATGAGACAAGTCCAAGACCATACACCCGACTGAATTTAATTCAAGGAACAAAAGGTGTATTGGCAGGTTTCCCAACAAGGGTAGCCTTAGAGGGTGGCGTAGCGGGAGCAACGGAAAATCACCATAGCTGGGCACAGGGAGATCAGCTACTCGCAATTTATGAAAAATATGAACACCCACTTTATAAACGACTCGGAGCATTGGCAACAAAGATGGGTGGACACGGGGGCATGGACTTCATGATGCGCTATAGAATTATTGAATGTCTAAGAAAAGGAATTCCTTTAGATCAAAACCTATATGAGAGTTGTTTTTGGAGTGCGGTCTCCCCATTGACTGAAAAGTCAGTTGCGCAGGATGGCATGCCACAGGAGTTCCCAGATTTTACAAGGGGAAATTGGGAGCAAACGAAGCCACTTGGTATTATTTCTTAGATGAAAGAAGGAAATATATCGAAGAACTCGTCAAATCGAATATTGTCTATAGATGTATTCAGAGGCATTACCATGTTTTTGTTAATTGGCGAGTTTACCCAAATAATGCCGTTGCTCTTGCATCATGCCGCAGAAGGAAGTTTTGTGTATGCCTTTGCCGAGCAGTTTCACCATCACCCTTGGAATGGGCTCAGGTTTTGGGATTTGATTCAACCTTATTTCATGTTTATTGTTGGCTTGTCTTTGCCTTTTGCAGTGTTAAACCGTCAAAAGAAAGGGGAAAGCAAGCAGCAGATTTTTGCACATATCTCGAAAAGAGCGGCTATTTTATTGTTTCTCGGTTGGGCATTGTATTGTATAGGCCCAGGAAAAATCACCTTTTATTTTCAGAATGTATTGGCACAAATCGCTGTTACGTATTTGATTGCCTATTTGATAATGAATAAGTCGTTTACATTTCAAATAGTTTTTTCTATTGGGCTTTTGCTACTAACTGAAGTTGCGTACAGATTTTTTTCGGTAGCGGGTTTTGATCATCCATTTGTATTGATGGAGAACTTTGGCACTTGGCTTGATTTGCAATACAATGGTGTTTCACATAACGGATGGGCGACCATTAATGCAATTCCTACGGCAGCACATACTATTTGGGGTGTGTTGGTGGGCAAGCTTTTGATGAGTGATCGTCTGGCGCGTAAAAAATTAACGACCATGATTTTGGTAGGTGTGATGTTGGTAATTACTGGTTACTTAATGAATTCATTCACCCCAATTATTAAAAGAATCGCGACTTCCTCTTTTGTAATCGTGAGTGGTGGGTGGACAATACTTACACTCGCCTTCTTGTTTTGGCTGGTTGATATGGTAGGATTTAAAGGAAAATGGACTACATTTTTTAGTGTAGTAGGAATGAACTCTCTTTTCATCTATTTGTTTACCCATATTGGTGGTGCTAACTTGATTGAACAGGCCATACACCCCTTTACCTATTCTTTTTTTAACACGGCGAATGTTTATTATGCGAAACTATTAACTGGCGTATTTGTATGGGCTGCATTGTGGGGAATTTGCTACTGGATGTATAAAAAGAAAATATTCATAAAAATATAAACATAAAATAATGAGTACAAAAATATCAAATCTAAATAGGAGAGCCTTTGTGCGTAAAAGTGCAAAAGCCACTGCTTTATTGTCAATTTTCCCTTCATTTTCTCTATTGGCAAATGAACACGCCAAAAAAATAAGACTTGTTGATGGTGGGGACTGGGGTAAGAGTTCTGTACGCCTGGGGAATAAATACCCTTATGCAGAATTTGTAGAAATGGCATCGCTGCACTGAAATCCATTAAATCAGGGAAGTCCATTAAGATAAGGGATTTGATTTGGTTGTAAGCTAAGTCTCTTAGCGAACTAAGAGGAAACTTCAGGGAATACAATCTCAAGTCTCATTATCTCACAATCTAATGTCTCTCCACTACGAATCATCAAAATCAAAATACTCATCGTCGTTCAGCTCTATCGTTTCTTTTTCTTCTCCCTTGTTTTTAATAATATCTCTTAGCTCCTGACCTTCATTTTTAATACTTTGTTTAATTTTCTTTTTTACCGCATCAGTATCATAAATGATTTTGTAATCATCGGTTGTTCCTTTGATAATTAAGAATAAATTGGATTGACCACTGCGCTCTTTTTTGATGACACCAAAGGATGCATCTTTATCACGTTGGTCTTGATTTCTAATGGGTACTTTTAGGTAATAATTAATTTTTTGATCAAAAGTATGCGCACCTTTTACTGCTATCGTTCTGACATTCGACTGAACCTGCATCGAAGGGATGTAAATCGTCTTGTTTTCTATATGGATATTGTTTTTTAGCTCAGAAAATCGCAACCTGTCCAAACTTTCGTTCCGTATAAACTTGGCAACCTTTTGCATTGGCTCAAAATTATTAAGTTCCCCATTTTTAATGGTGACTGCCACATCGCTGACAAGCGAATTAGGATACCAATCTAGGTTTTTATTAAAGCCGATTTTAGTGTTTACATTGGCATGTATTTGTCCTTTTAGGTGTTTGTCTACCAAAAAGTCTTGATGAAAATTTTCAAAAATGTAAAACACTTTATCGATATTAAGCCCATCAAATGACGCTCTTGTAGAAATAAGGATATCACCTTTCGGTCTCGCATCAATTTTTCCGTTCAGCTTTACCATTCCTCCAGCTGTTTTAAGTTTTATGTTTCTGGCAATGGCTACTTGGTTCTTGACGGTCAGTCCGCCAGCAATAGCTTCTCCTACAAACTTCCTGAATGTCAGCTTCTTTATATCACAGTCAAACTGTAAATCTAGCCTAGGAGTGAGGTCAAAATAGTAATTTTTCGTTGTGCCAGTTGCCTGTTTGGTTTTTGAGATATTACTTGACAATAGCTCATCCATGTCTAAATTAGAAGATTTTAGGGTCGCCTGAATGACCAGTGATTCTGATTTGGAAAATATTTGTGAAACGTAATTTTTAAAATAGCCGTCAAATTGAAAATCACTCTTGCCAACTTGTGCTTTAAAATTATTAATTGCCAAATCACTGTTGTAGAAAAGCAAATTACCGTTGATATTTTTGAAGGGTAGTTTGTTGTTGCTCAAATTGAAACGCAAATTCTTGACAGTAATTTCGCCAGAATTCTTTACTTGCTTCACTGCTTTCTGATTGTCCAATCCTTTTATTTTTCCCTTGAAATCAATGTCGATATCAAGAAGACCGCTAGCATTTTTTATTGTTTTGTTAGGAAAAAATCCCAACAATGATTT
>CAYRIF010000307.1:0-3946 GCA_964424205.1 uncultured Roseivirgaceae bacterium
TTATTACAGAAAATGATTATAATAGTGCAGAAGACTGTAATGGCAATTGTGACTAAAATTATGCAAACCAAACCTCTTTTTAAATTTAAAAAGAGGTTTGGTTTTTTGTAAAATATTACTAGACCAAATGATAGGGTTTCGGGATATACTTTAAGTCAATTAGAAGATGCTTCACCAAGTGCTTGGGGTTCTTGGTGGCGTTGGAGAACCCGTATTAGGAAAATGTACAACAACCCTACTGAAAATGCAGCATTAGATTACTTATTTAGAGAATACAGATAAAAATTAGAAATTATGAAAAAAATATTTTATTTAATAATACTACTATGCGTATTGACACTATCATGCGTCGATCAAAATATTCCCGAAACTACTTATACTTTAGTGAATAATTCAAGTAAGGATATTAAAATAAAACCTTATTCACGAAACAGAGTTGATGGAGTACTCTCAGTAGGTAGTATCAACGCCGATGTTATCAATATCAACAGTGGAGAGGAAAAAAAGATTTCAAGAGAGCTAAGAGATAGTAAAACATTCTATTCAATAAAGAATATTGATTCGGTTAGGATTATTTTTGATAACCAAAAATTACTCGTTTTTGTTTGTAATGATTGGCCAGAAATGACTACTTGTAACACAATATTCAGAGGCGATTCAAATAATAGTCATATAATTACAGAAAATGATTATAATAGTGCAGAAGACTGTAATGGCAATTGTGACTAGCCACTTTTGCTGTGTTTTCTCTAAGACAACATACAAATATGGAATAGCATTTGATAATTTTAATCAATCTATAGTTAACAGTGCTAGACCAAACGACCAAGTGGTCGGCTGCACTTTAGGGCAATTAAAAACAGAAAATGAAGAATTAGCGGATTTCTCGATTGGGATATTCAAGGGAGTTACAGTGGCTCCTACCCCGTTTCTGTTAATACAGGTGGAAAATTAAAAAAGTCTATTTATACATCCTTAACACTATATAATGAATTTTCACCCGTTGGCGTTTTGAGTCCTGTACCAACAATCACTTATGACGGATCTGTTGATTTTTATGGACGACATAATACACACTGCAATTTACCCAATGATGATAGTAATTGTGAATAATTTATATTTTAACCACAAGCAACGAATTGCTTGTGGTTATCATTTATATAATACTATGAAAAATCTTATACCCTACTTAATAAGTATAACCTCTTTGCTAGCCTGCACCAAAGAGATTGATTTAGAATTCCCCACTACTGAAAGTCAAATAGTAGTAAATGGCATCATCAACCCAGATAGTACTATACGAATTAATATAACAAAAACCCTTTCATTGGCTACTACATCTGATTTTCCCATTGTCACAAATGCTATCATCACTATTAAAGAAAATGGAATCTTTTTAGATACCCTAGAATATAAGAGCGACGGAAATTATGTCCTTAATTATTTTCCGAAAGTTGGGGAGACTTATCAGCTTGAAGTAAACGTTCCTGGCTATGAACCGCTATACGCAACAGATATAATCCCCGAAAAACCAAAATTCGATGTCTGTCATCATCGTGGGAGGTACTCACTACAAATAGATAAACTATCCAATACCAAGAACTTTTATTGGATTAGTGTGCAACAAAAAGATTATGCTGACGGTGAAAATTTCAGCTATGATTCCACCAAAATTTCTCTCGCAACATCGTTCTATTTACATTCTAATTGCATTCAATGTGATGATTTTAATGCAATCCGAGATGGCGGTTTCAATGAATACTTTACTTATATAAGATTTGACGAATCTCATCTTCTAACCTACCCTATCCGTATTGCTATTGAAAAGACATTTGATGGCCCAAATTTAAAAAGAGCGGACAGTAACCAAACTGCCTATATAAACATAACCAATGCTAGTAAAAACTATGATAGATACCTAAAGGCAAGTATGATTGATTTCATGAACAATTATTTCAATGATGTTGGCCCATTTACTAAGCCAGTACCAATATTTTCTAATATAGAGAATGGCACTGGGATATTTGCAGCTTATAACAACAGCAGCATAGATATTAAACCATTCCCATGTGATGAATAAGATCCTATTGGTAATAATACTTTTAATGTACATGGCACCAAGTCATGCGCAAGAAAAAGAATACACGGTAAGTGGATATGTAACAGCTGCAACTACTGGTGAGCAGGTCAGTGATGCACTAATCTATATCATTAATACAAACAAAAATACAATAAGTAATGATTATGGTTTTTATAGCATCACAACAGGTTCAGATTCCATTTCACTATCATTCTCAAGACTGGGATATAAGCCCAAAATAATAAACATTTCATTAACCAAAAATATAAGCGCAAATGTGGGGCTTTTACCAAACAGCAATCTCAAAGCGGTAATAATCTCTTCTAAAAAAAATACAGAAAGTGTGACCAACACCCTGATGGGAATTCATTCTATTTCAAAACAGGCCATTGAAACAACCCCCGTTTTATTAGGGGAATCAGATATTCTAAAAACCATTCAATTATTACCAGGGGTTAAATCAGGTGATGAAGGATCAGCAGGGTTGTATGTGCGTGGAGGTAGTCCCGACCAAAATTTAATTCTTCTTGATGGCGTTCCTGTCTACAATGTTTTTCACCTCTTCGGTTTTTTCTCCACTTTTAATGCTGATGCTGTAAGTGACGTCAAGCTAATCAAAGGAGGAATTCCTGCAAG
Source organism: uncultured Roseivirgaceae bacterium (assembly GCA_964424205.1). GTDB lineage: Bacteria > Bacteroidota > Bacteroidia > Cytophagales > Cyclobacteriaceae > CAYRIF01. Next base: position 2,717 of record CAYRIF010000307.1, read on the forward strand.
GTATGGCGGTAGGTTATCGTCGGTTCTTGATATATCGATGAAAGAAGGCAATAGTAAGGAGCAGCATGGCGTTGTTGCTTTGAGTCCAATTGCAGGTAGAGTTACCTACGAAGCGCCTATCAAAACGGATACCTCCTCGTTTATTATATCTGCCAGAAGAACATGGATTGATGCATTATTAAATCCATTTATGAAGGATGAGGTCTTTGGATATAATTTTCATGATATCAACCTAAAGTATAACACCAAAATAAAAAATGGGGACAAATTTTTTCTTAGTTTATACATTGGCAGAGATAAGTTCTTTACAACAATCAAAGAAGCGAGTACTAACGATAATTTCAGCTTTGATTTTAAGTGGGGAAATCTGACAACTGTCGCACGATGGAACAAAGTCATTTCACCCAAAACATTCGTTAATTTTTCTTCCTATTATAGTAAGTATAAATTTTCGCAAGGATATAAAGCAAAAAATGACAATATCACAAGTTCTAAAAGAAACAGTTCTAAAATACGAGAAATTGCACTCAAAGCAGATTTTGATTACTTTCCAAATCCCCAACACCTACTAAAATTTGGGACAAAACTATCAACGTTACAATTTACACCAGAAACAGTCGAGGTGATTGGCGCTAACATTGATAGTACTTTCAACAACCAAAATACTGCAAATTCACTTATTGGCGACATCTACATAGAAGATGAATTTGACTTAACAAAAAAGATAAAAGTTAATACAGGAGTTAGAGCCTCAATTTTTCATGTAAAATCGAGAGACTATTTTAATGTTCAACCTAGATTTTCCATACGGTACTTGGTGAGTCCTTCTTTATCTGTGAAAGCATCCTATACCAAAATGATTCAATATTTACATTTATTAACAAATTCCACCATAGGAGTTCCTACCGATTTATGGGTAGCCTCCACTGATCGCACTAGACCACAAAAATCACAACAATTAGCGCTTGGTTTAGCCAAAAGTATAAAAGAAAACAAATATCAAGTTACGCTGGAAGGCTATTATAAAAAGATGAATCACTTAATTACTTATGCCGATGGGGCAAATTACTTGTATGGCATAAACGAAACTTGGGAAGATAAAATCGTTGTTGGCAAAGGAGAATCTCATGGTGTTGAGTTATTTATAAATAAGAAAAAGGGAAGCCTTACAGGATGGCTAGGCTATACGCTATCTTATACCAATAGACAATTTGATGAAATAAACAGCGG
>CAYRIF010000308.1:0-2073 GCA_964424205.1 uncultured Roseivirgaceae bacterium
ACAGCACTGTCAATATCGGTAATCGGAATTTCTAATTTACTGCCCTTGTGGTTTTGTGCGATTTTTGCGCCACTTGGTAATGTTTTCCAATCTTCCCAAGTAACTTCCATGCCTCCAACAGGAATAATAGAAACCCACATTTTATAGCTTGTTGGCAAACCACTTTCATCCAAAAACCAAAGGTACGAATCCCCAGGCGTGGTGCCCCCCGATGCGTACTTTACCATCAGCCCTTTCCTGCCATCTTCTTCCACCACGATACTTCGCTCCGTGCCGTCATCAAAAACTTTGGCAGGCGCATTCAACCAAAAAGAATCATTGTTAAAATTATCAATTGCTTGCCTAACAACCTCCTCACTTTTGCTTCCTTCTAATTTTGTCCCTTCTTCAAAAGCAATTCCCGTTTGTGTGCCTGGGTTGATATAGGCTTCATAACTATCCCACTTGACGTTGACCAAATGTCTTTCTCGGTCCCAAACAAAATGACGCGCTCCTCGGAATGTCCACTTTACTACTTTCGTTTCATCCCATGCCGATTTATTGATGGCCGTCAGCATTTTCTGAGCCATGATATCCGCTTCAGGTGTGACCGCTCCCTCTGGTAGTGGCTTGTCAAATACTTTATAGGCGATAAATACCCCAACTGCTAATACTGCAATTATAATACTGAAAATCTTAATTCCTTTTTTCATATTTTTGTTGTCTAGTAAGTGTCTCTAATCATTTTCAAAACTTTCTCCATTTCTTGTTTCGCAAGCCCCGAGCTATGAATATAGTGATTATTCATAAAACTAAAAATTAATCTCTTGCCACTATTGGTAACAAGGTATCCGCTCAAACAATGGTTATTGCTAAGCGTTCCCGTTTTTGCAAAAATATAGGGTTTCTCCGCCGCATAATATTTCTCTATGGTGCCTGATTCTCCTCCTGAAGGAAGCAACGTAAACAATCTTTTTTCTGGTACTTCCTGATAGATTTTTTCCAACAACTTTACAATAGCGCGCGGTGTAAATAAATTATAGCGTGATAGCCCTGAGCCATCTCGCCAGACAGGCTCATCCGGCAAGTCTGCTAAGAAATTTTCCTTGGCGTAATCAATTACTTTTTCTGCAGTAATAGAATCTCCGAGCGTAGCGCCGCAAAGCACTAGCAATTGCTCTGCAATAAAATTATCACTGATGTGAAGTAACCTTTTATATAAGCTATCGGCAGGAATGCTATATATAGTTTTACTAGTAACATCATACGGCGTATTAATTGCTGTGACTTCTTTTTTCAGCGTGTCACTTAACAATTTGATTAATAAATCTTCTGAATATTTGAATGGAATGTCTTTCTCTTTTTTACTATTATCAAGCGCTGGGTTGAATACAAAACTATTATTCATTTCATTTCTCAAAAGCACTGTTTCGCTTAACCCTATTTGTACAGCGTCTTTGAAAATAGGGGGACTGACACCAGGAAGTTTTCCGGTTCCTTTTAAGTGAAACTTAACTACGTTTCCATATATTGGAAACGCCGACCGGTCAGGAGAATAGTAATAATTGTAATCGTCCCACGCCCATCCAACTCCGAACCGAGCGTCGATATAATTTGAAGTGGACAGCAACAATTTTTTATCAGTGCCGCTTAAAAAATGATATGATTTAGAATTTCCTAATGAATCTAAGTGCAAAAATGAGGGGTCTCCCGTTCCCCAAAATATGAGTGAATCCCCCTTGTTAATATAACGTAATGCTGGAATACTATCCCCCAATATTTTCAAAGAAGTATAGAACGTGAACAACTTGGTGTTTGATGCTGGGGTGAAATATTTGGAAGCATTTTTCTCATACAGCACCTGTTTTTCTTCTATATCATATAAAACAAACCCCACAAAATGCTGATTTAGAATTGCTGAGTTTTCAATGTCGCTGCCAATCGCCTTCCTTAATTTTTTTGGTTTGACGGTAGCACACTGCTGGAATAAAAACAGGGAAATAAGTGGTATTAAAAATACATTTTTTTTCATTTTTTAGTTGTTCTTCTGTAAAGCTGTTTTTAATCTATGGTTTATGAAGACACAAACCATGG
>CAYRIF010000308.1:2173-3901 GCA_964424205.1 uncultured Roseivirgaceae bacterium
AGTTGAAAAGCATCCTTTGGACTGAGCAGCGATTCGTCCGCTGCGATTTTTTCTTTGATTTCATCTGGAAGCGCCTTCATTTCAGCCACTGCCTTTGCGGGCAATGGCTGCTCAATCAGTTCAATGTCTAACGCCTTTGTTTTTTCAAAAAAGGTTTTTAACATCACCGTATCATATCCCTGATTAGCGTCTATTCGTATCAGCATTTTATTGCCCATGGCTTCTCGCAATTTAGTGAGTAGTTCTATGTCCTCTTCTAGTTTTTTGCCAAGTTTAACTTTCAGAATCTTAAACCCCCTGCCATAATATTCGTTGGCTTCTTCAATGCTCTCCGCTACATTTTTAATACCGATAGTAATAGACGTTGGCAATGATTTTATCTTTTGACCAAAATATTTTGCCAGTGGAATGCCAAGGGACTTTGTAAACAAATCATGCAGTGCAACATCCAACGCTGCCCTGGCTGCTGGGGTTTTCTCCATCTTCAGATTAATTTCAAAACACAACTGCTGCAGCTCACTCAGGTCTTTGCCCACTAGCCAATCAATATTCTCTGCTTGCAGTGCCACCATGGTGTCTTCAATAGATTCCCCCACCACTTGTTTGCTAGGGTTGGCGCTTCCTATTCCTGTCAGCCCATTGTCTGCCGAAATTTCTACAAAACAGTTTTCAACACTCGTCACTGTTTTAAACGCAATGGCATACGGGCGGGTCAACGCTAAATTTTCTCGCCATACTTTTATCTCTTTTATTTTCATTGCCCTATTATTGATAGTCCTCCATATATTTTTCTAAGACAGGAATCAACGCACCTACTCCTTCTTCAACGGGAAGAATCACTGGCAGACCCAATGTTTCTTCATATTCCTTTTTATGTTTTTGTGCTGTCGCTAAATCAATATCCCTGGTGTTAAGCGTAATCGCCAAAACCGTTGCTCCATAAAGCCTTATCAATTCAATGTTCTTTTGTATGTCTGGAATTTTCAGGTCAAACTCTTTCCAGCCCTTGTAGTATTTCCTATTAGGAGAATGTTGCAAAATAACGCCTTTGGCATTGCCAGAAATAATAAATTCTGATCCGCAAGGACCGCTAGGATTAAGCAGTGCTGCTTGCCCTTCCAGAAAAATGATATCAGGATTGGCTTCATCATGGCATTCCAAAATGGCATGTTCTAGTTCGCCCGAAACAAAATCATTTAGCGTTGAGTCAAAGACAAAACCGTACTTTCCCCCTTGTAACCATCCCGTTTGTCCGGTAAAAATCATTTCAGATGAAATGTCCTTTTGCCGCATCGCATCCCTTAAAAATCGTGCAGTCGTTCGTTTTCCCAAAGCACAATCCGTACCGAGTACCGCAACGATTGGTGTTTTAATACTTTTGATTCTTCCTGTCCAAAATTTTAGTTCACTGACGGGTTTTGGTTTTCTAATATCCAACAATTCCACCCCGTGTTTCTTAGCAAGCGCTACAACTTCTGTATTATCATTTAGGTAAGTGTGCAGTCCGCTTACTATAGCATATCCATTTGCAATAGCCTCCTTAATATCATTCATGAGTATCGATGGAATAACGCCTCCGGGTGTGGCTACTCCTACTACGGCATAGTTAATGGCTTCTTGGATTTCCTTTTTTAACATAGAAATGCTTTTAAAAACTGGGGTGTTTCTATGCCTTCCATCAGTGAGTACTCCTCCATCTTTACCTGCCATTTTCGCATCTATAATGCC
>CAYRIF010000309.1:0-3887 GCA_964424205.1 uncultured Roseivirgaceae bacterium
TGGAAAGTTTTTCAATCAACAATGCTAGAATACCATCACTACCAGACCTCATGGTTATTTTGGGTATTGGGTTTGTAGGAACAGGTTTAGGGCATTTTTTTGGTAATATCATTGCACCATTTATAGGCGCTAATTATCCTGCACTGGCAAAGCTAAGTCTTGATTCTTCTTTTTTCTGGTTGGTGGTCATCGCCACTACTTTTGGACTTGGACTTTCTTTTACCAAATGGAGAAAACTGGAAGGAGCAGGGGCTTCTAAAATAGGTACTATATTTATTTATATTTTAGTGGCTACTATCGGAATGAAAATGGATATTAAGGCAGTAGCGGAGCACCCTGGATTATTTATGGTTGGGGGTATATGGATGTTAATCCACGTTATTTTATTGTTTATTGTTGCCAAAATAATCAGAGCACCCTACTTTTTTATTGCAGTTGGCAGCAAGGCAAATATCGGTGGCGCCGCCTCAGCACCTGTGGTGGCGGCGGCATTTCACCCTTCATTAGCACCTGTGGGAGTGCTTTTGGCGGTATTCGGTTATGCGCTAGGTACCTATGCCGCCTATATGTGTGCGCTGTTGATGCAGATGGTGGCACCTATTTAAGGGAAACAAAATGTTAAAATTTTTATCCAAGCAAATACCTTATACTTATCATTTTAAGAAGCAATTTTCAATTGCCCTCTTTATGGGGATATTGTTGGCATTTATAATGGTTTTTCTAGAACCATTTAATTTAAATCAAATTCAATCTAACTATAAAACTGCCAAGTTATCAGGTTTTGGGGGTGTGCTATTCCTACTGTATTTAGCGTATGCTAGGATGGAGAACCGATGGTATACCTATGTGAATAAAAGGTGGGAAGTTAAACATGAAATTGCTTCATTTATTTTTTTTGTATTCTTTTTATGGATAGTTATTTATTTGTATAATCAAGTAATTATCAATGATATACTTAATGAGGATTTTCAGAAAAGTGAGTATTTCAAACATGCGCTTTGGTTTTTTCAACACGCCTTGCTGCCTGTGGTGTTTATACTCATTCCCATTATTGGTTACCTGAGAAACAAATTTGGTGAGTTGATTACGCCTGAATCTATGCGTGAAGTTGTGTTTAGTGGAGTCAACCAAGGAGAGAAAATATTGATTCAAAAAGAGGCTTTACTATTTGTCAAAGCATCTGAAAATTACGTGGAGATACACCACGAAAAAGATAATATTGTGCACCATGAGACTTTTCGGAGCACGCTGACAGCCATTAATAACCAAGCACCATTTTTACAACAATGCCACCGATCTTATTTGGTAAATGTTTCAAAAATAAAAACTGTAAATGGCAATTCACAAAATGCAAAAATAGAATTTATGCAAGGCAGTTTGGATATCCCTTTATCCAAGTCGTACTATGAAACTATAAAATCAGCTTTATCCGTTTAGCCCAAAAAGTATTATTTCATCCTGAAAAATAGCGTTTCATCATTATTAATCTTCATTTGTCACTCTTTTTTGGTGGCTTATATTTTTCAAATTTTCTTTGAGTAAATCTTTAAAACTACCTTTTAGTGTAGCGCAAAAGATTAACTGTGCACGTAGTTTTGTAAAAGGAATATGATGCATTGAGGCTTTAAGAATGATGATCAAACTCTTTTAGCTGTTTTATAAAATTAGTATAAACGTAAACAAAGAAAAAATGAAAAAACGATACATTATTATCATATTGACCTTAATCGTCCTAAACAGTTGTGATGAACAACAGGCGAAAATGGAACAATTAGGAAACCCACGACATGAAAAGTGGATGGAAGACATCACTTACTTTGAGGAAGAGTTCGTAAATAACTCTAGACCTTTTCCTAAGGATTCTATAGCACCTTGTCTGATTAGACTTAAGGACATAAAAGCAAATATTGAACAACTATCCGACACTCAAATTATGTTGGAATTATCTAGATGTGTTGTGATGGCCAATAATGGTCACACTGGCCTGTCTTGGGGAGAAATGGATGCGGTACCTTTGAATTTTTATCAATTTTCTGATGATATGTATATAGTGAAAGCAGACAGTATGTTGTCTGAGTATCTAGGGGCTAAGGTGTTGAAAATTAATTCTATAGAAGTTGAAAAAGTACAAAAACTAGTATATCCATATATATCTGGTATAGACAGGTGGAAAAAATACGAATCGTCTTTTCGAATCAATAGCCCTAAAATTTTGCATGCTTTGGGAATTGGCAAAAAAGATTCTTTGACACTTACGCTTATTCCACTAAATAGAACAGATTCTGTAACGGTTAGTTTTGCGGCAAAGAAAATTGAAAATGATAAAGAACGATCTGATTCTTGGGCGGATTTATATCCTAATATTGCTAAGGGCAATGCTTGGAGATATGTTAAAAACAGCAAGGAGAATTTACCCTTATATTTAAAAAATACGGAAGATGGTGTTTTTTATAAGTTTATGGATGCCGAAAAAGTAGCTTATTTTGGCATCAATCGTTTATGGGGAAATTGCCCAGATTTCAAAGGAGAAATTAATGAGTTTCTTGACATATTAAAAGCCAAAACAAACTATAATGTGGTTATAGATTTGCGATATTTTACGGGAGGAGATTATACGATTCCAACAAAAATAGCTACAAAACCACCCAAAATAATTGATGAAAATAAAAAAATATACCTTATCACAAGTAACAAGACGTTCTCTGCTGGGATAGTTACCGCCGCACGTATAAAATATTTCGCCAAAGATAAAATTGTGATTGTAGGAGAAGAAGTTGGGGATAATTTAAAATTTTGGGCAGAAGGGATCACTTATAAACTACCTAACTCTGGCATTAAAATTTATGACTCTAAATATGAGCACGATTGGCAAGACAATAAGTTCATCCCGCTTAGAACTTTTTGGGTTAATTTATTCTATGGTGTTGCGGCAAAGGATTTGAAGGTGGATAAGGAGATACAAGTTAGTTTTAACGACTATATGAAAGATAGAGATCCAATATTAGAATGGATTTTAAGTGAGGAAAAATAATTGGTTCACTATAATAATATCCTTTAAAAAGGTCATTTACTGGAAAGCACACATTTCTGACCTTTTGACTGGGTATATAATTTAACAATTTAGTCATCGCTATGCAACCTTTAACGATCCCAGTGCATCTTTAAGAAAACTAATTATAAAACCATGACAAAATATCTACTCACCTTCTTAATCATTTCTTTTACTTTTCTTCAAACAGCGTTTGCTCAAAATGATTTGACAGGTGCCATTACAGATGAAAGTAATATGCCAATCTTTTTCGCTACTGTGGCATTATATAATCAGTCAGATAGCACAATTGCTACATCTGCTTCTTCTGGCGAAAATGGCAACTATAAATTGAGAGATATTAAGAATGGAAATTACTATTTGGAAGTGAGTATGGTGGGCTATGCTACAAAATCCAAAGGAAATTTAGTTTTTCCAAAGGATGCTCGTGCTAAAGTAAACTTCAAACTTTTAACGGATGTTAAATTATTGACAGCTGTTGAAGTGACAGATAAAAAACCATTGCTGGAACAACGCTCTGATCGGCTGATTGTAAATGTCGCAGAAAACATCACAAGCATGAACAGCAACCTGTTGGATGTGATGAAAAAAGTACCAGGAATTATTGTGGCAGGAGATAGAATCAAACTTGCAGGTTCTTCAAATCTTACGATTCTGATTAATGGAAAAACCACCAAATACATGGACATAGAATCTCTGATGAAGGATATGCCAGGAGATAATATCAAACGAGTAGAGATTATACATCAACCTGGTGCAGAGTTTGATGCTTCGGGCACTGGGCCAATTATTAATATTATTTTGAAGAAAAATAGTCTATATGGCACAAGTGGCAATG
>CAYRIF010000310.1:0-3880 GCA_964424205.1 uncultured Roseivirgaceae bacterium
AAGGCCGCCTCTTGCAGTTCGGCCTTTCCAAATTCAAATAAAACATCGTCCAAAACCGCTTTGGTTGGCAACTGGTATTTAATATTAACCTTTGAAACTAACTTCCCGGCAAATTCAGGAATTTCGTGTTCTGCATATTGGTGGTCATAACCAAAATTTCTATATTTTACTGTGTATATCTGTCCTTTCGGTATTAGGATCGAAAATTTCCCTTTCTCATCCGTAATCCCTTCGTATTCCTCCTCTGAAATTTTACCCGTAAAAATAATTATTTCCCCTTTACTTGGTATATCATCCAAATCAGTTACCGTTACTTTCAGTAAGGCTTCGGTTTCAGTAGGCACTAACATTTGACAATAACATTTAGTTATTGCTAAAAAAATAAATAGCATTAAAACACTCGCTTTTCTAATCATAAATTGGGTCAAAATTTATTTACTCCGCTAGTGTTAGTTTTTACAGCCGTAAAGGTAAATAATTAACTAAATAATCAACGTGATATTGCCCGCAAGTTCAAGAAAAATTTGAAAGAGATTATAATAACTATAATCCTGTTGCGATAACAAAAAATATTAGCCAGACCACCACAAGTACCGCAGCATTAAAAATAACAATCTCAGATGTGGAAAATTCCTTTTGTACACCAAAAATATCGAAAAGCGTTTTACTAAGTTGTTTTTTCATGATAGACTAATCAGAACATAAACCTATCAAAATTATCCTAGAAATGTAATCCCCCTATTTGTGGTATTTTTAAATTGACTTTTTATTCAAAAAATGCACTTATATTTACACCATGCTAGAAGCAATAGAAAAATTTGAGGAAGTAGTAAAGCGACTAAAAAAATTAAACTACGGTGACAACAATCTGTTTCTATCAGAAAAAAGGGAGACGAAGATGTTACTTGAAAATTACCTACCACGGAAAACAACCTATAGAAATCAGTTGCACGCAATAGAAGTGCCTGGAACAGCAAACAAAAATGACCTGACTGGATCGGATCAATGGATTGAAGGACAAGAACAATTAATTAGATTTTTGCATGTTGTTATCAAAGACCTCAAAATTCGTCAAGCAAAGAAAATTGAATCTTCAGAAAACAGAAGTGAACTTGAAAACTATGAGCAAAAGATAGCACAAATAAAAAATGATGGGGAGAAAGATTTAATATTTCAAACAAATAAGCTCAACTACCTGCAGAAAAAATTTGACATCCTACAATATGAAAACACTAAACTAAAGGAAGACATTGACGCTGTGGTAGGCATCAGAAGTCGGTGGATTACATTTGGGATGTTCACTACTATCATGGCGATTATCATTGCCATTTTTGATCATTATATTGATTGGGCTTGGTTTGATGTTCACCCAATGAAACTCTATTTAAAAATCCTAACGGCATTGTTTTTTACCACCATTTTTCTACATTTGCCCCTGAAAGACAGGAAGTTAACGTATCTTTCGTTTATCATTCTATTCTTCATTGGACTAATTGCACTTGTTTAATCACTTTTTGACCTATACACCACCCATGAAATTATCAAAATTTATCATTCTACTTTCCTTCATTTTTGTTTTCAACGGTTGTTTGAAAAAAGAAACAAAGACTGTCGCTACGCACAGTCTTGAAGATTTAAAAACCTACTTCCACTGGACACCTGAAAGTGAGCCCCTCATAAGCGCTCACAGAGGCGGTCCTTATGCCGGATTTCCTGAAAATTGTATTGCGACATTTGAAAATATTGTCAGCTACACCCCTGCCTTGATAGAATGTGATGTAGCGCGTACCAAGGATGGCGCACTAGTCATGATGCATGACGACAACGTGAATCGTACAACCACTGGCAGTGGGTTGGTAACGGATCTTACTTTTTCAGAAATACAAAAGCTAAAACTAAAAGACAACGACGGAAAAATAACAGATTATAAAGTACCCACCTTTACCGAAGTGCTTGATTGGGCGAGAGACAAGGCGATTTTGACCGTAGATATAAAAAGAAGTGTTGCTTTTGAAGCAGTAATTGAAGAAATAAGAGCCGCCAATGCTGAGGCGTACTCGGTTGTGATTGTGTACTCAGTGGGCGCTGCGAAAAAAATTCACAGGTTAGCACCTGAATTAATGCTCTCTGTTGTTATAAAAAATAAAGCTGAATTTGAAAGAATCAAGGAAGCGGGCATTCCACTAGACCAAATACTCGCATTTACTGGCGTGACTGCTTTAAATAAGGAACACTATAAAATGCTGCATGATGAAGGTATTTATTGTATCATCGGTACGATGGGAAACATTGATAGAAGTGCTGTAAAAAGAGGCGACAAGGTGTATGAAAAATTGATTGAAATGGGGGTGGATGTGTTGGCAACTGACCGACCGATTGAAGCGGCAAAGGTTATTCGATAATCCTTTTACCATTCCAAATAAGTCGGAACAAATTATAAGGCATTTAAGGATATATAAGTTTTAAAGTCTAGGTTCTTTTTGTTTTACAACATACCATAAATACTAAATTCATAGCAGTAAAAATAATCGCGTTGTATGACAAAATTTCTTAGAAATACTTTTTATAAAAAATCACAATAGCTCCGTAGGAGTACTATATTTACAGCAACAATTGGCGTGCCGTAGGGACGGCATTGTTCTAAATAACAATGTAAGGGCATTCCCATCAATAATTTCAATATGAAAATAGACCTGAGAAGTGATACCGTAACCAAGCCTAGCAAGGAAATGCTGAATGCCATGATGCAGGCACAAGTGGGAGATGATGTGTTCAATGAAGACCCGACGGTAATTGCCCTTGAGCAGAAACTAGCAAATCTGTTTGGCATGGACGCAGGTTTATTTTGTCCTTCGGGGACAATGACCAATCAAATTGCCATTAAAATATTAACACAGCCGCAAGATGAGGTAATCTGCGCTGAATGCTCACATATCTATAACTATGAAGGAGGCGGCATTGCTGCTAATTCTCATGTCTCAGTGAAATTACTGGATGGGGACCTAGGAAGATTCACTGCCGAAGAAGTGCAGAAAAGCATCCGACCCGATGATATACATGCACCAATCACTTCGCTAGTGGCCATAGAGAATACTGTGAACAAGGGAGGCGGCTGCTACTATGATTTGAAAGAAATCAAAGCCATTGCAAAAGTATGCAAGGAAAATAATTTAAAATTTCATTTAGACGGCGCACGATTTTTCAACGCCATCGCTGAAACTGGTGAAGAGCCGAAAGACTATGGAAAGTATTTCGACACCATTTCCATTTGCCTTTCCAAAGGACTTGGCGCACCAATTGGTTCTGTATTGTTAATGAATAAAACGCTGTATAAAAAAGCCAAACGCGTACGTAAATTATTTGGAGGAGGCATGCGACAAGTAGGCTACCTAGCAGCAGCAGGTATTTATGCTTTAGACAATAATACAGATAGACTCACCGAAGACCACAAAAAAGCACGTGCATTAGGCAACTGCCTGTCTCAACTTTCTTTTGTAGAAAAAGTACTGCCCGTGGCTACCAATATTGTTATTTTTACCTTGACCGATAAAATCAAGCCTACTACCTTTTTGCAAAAACTATCCAACAATCATATTGAAGCCGTTCCTTTTGGTGGGCAAGACATTCGATTTGTGACACACCTTGACTTTACTGATGATATGTTGGAAAGAACGATAGCAGTGCTGGAGGAAGTGAGGGTTGGATGAGACGCTATATTTTAAAATTTCCTCAACACACTTTAGCAAAAAATAACGTCGAATCGCTACATTTGAGGAAACTTATAAGTCCATGCCCTCAGAAAAAAAACCACCAGAAAAACCTAGGCTACATCCACGAAACAAAAACCGTGAGAGGTATGACTTAGGGGCTTTAATAAGTG
>CAYRIF010000311.1:0-3868 GCA_964424205.1 uncultured Roseivirgaceae bacterium
AAAAATACACACTGTGGGATTTTACTACAAAAACAGTACTTGCTGATGCGGAATATAGTGGTAGCACCCATAAATTCTCTACTCCAATAAGTGTAGAGGCTGGCAAAGAATATATGATTACCGTCAACTCTGATGACTGGAAAACATATACAAATACCGCTGGTACTAATATTTTTCCTAATACATTGCATGATGAAATTGAAATCACAGGTTACGGCAATGTATTAGGTACAAGTCAAACTTTCCCAACTAAAATCTACAGGGATCAACATTGGTTTGCAGGAGTTGCAGATGTGTATTTCGTGCCAGATTTATAATTCATTATCCCAACAAAAAACAGTAAGAATGCCGACTGGCATTCTTACTGTTTTTACTTTTTCTTAAAACCCCAAATTCAAAATCATTAGCTCAAATTGGACATCATTAGCCACAGGAAGATAACTTACCCGCACCCCAACATCCAACAATAAATTAAAACGCATCACATTAAAGTCCGTAGATAATTCAATACCCATTGAATTAAATTCTGTTGATAATCCCAAGGTTTTTCCTAGTCCGTAGTCATAAAACAAGTTGCCTTTCAAACGTTGAATATTGAGCAACGGACCAATGGCTAAATCTGGGTACATCATAGGGAATGCGTAATTTACATTTAGATGGTAAAAATGCTGAAACACTCCAGCCGAGTAGCCTCTTGGAAAATAAAATGACCCAGAAAAAACATAAGAATTAACACCATTATTTAATGCTCTATATTGGTATCCTCCTTTAAAGTTTAATGAATGGTGCTTGGCAAGACCTGGAAAAAATAACTGTCCTTCCATGGCTAAATAAGCCCCGTTAAAATCTCCACCCTTCGTATGTTCATAATTCAAAGTAAATGCCTGTCCTAACCTGCTATTAATATCTCGCGCCGATTTTTTTAGCAACCTCGTATAAGTCAATTGATGTGTCAATGTGGACAGCGTGCCATTAGAGACTTGGTCAATGAATCTGATATTCTGATTGAAATCTTTTACTTTAATGAGGTTGAGAGAAGAACCAAAACTAAGGTTGGTGACATATTTGGATTTAGTTAAATTAAGTGGAATGCGATATCCTACATTCATTCGCTGTTCTTTCCAGGAGAAATCACGTATGCTACTGGTGGCTTCCGTCGTCACTAATCGACGGGTAGCTCTATTCCCAAATTCATACCCAAAATCTATGATTGGAAACCAGCCCTGGTAACTTACATGCGCAACAGCAGTGCCAGATTTTTCGTTGGTGTTATATTCATACCCTACGTTTGTAGTCACCGTACTCAACACATCTTGGATCTGCAAACCTACTTTCAGAGAATTTGCACTGGAGGCAACTTCTGGTCCCCAAGTATGTACATTAAAAATCCCTGATGCTTTTTTATAATTCTTAACAGCGTATTCTTTGTCCGGAATTGCCTTTAAGATGTCCGCATTATGCTCTTGTTCCACTATTTTTTCATAATACCGTACGGTTCTATCCTCCACTTTTTCTATCGGTTTCCATCCATTAACGTCAAAAGGCATGCTTACCACGGTCATCCCATCTTTGGTATAGTCATTGAAAAAAATAATACTCCCATCATTAGAAATATTTGGATTAAATGCTCCGAATTTCCTAGAAGTCACTTGATATTTCTTTCCTGTTGCAGTATCTAATACATAGATATTATCAATGCCACTATAGTCCGAATTATAAAAAAGATACTTTCCATGCAACACCGGATGCCCCACATTTTCTTCTGAGGGTCTCATTAATTCTATTTCTTCTTCGGTCTTAAAATCAATACGCACCACAGATTTTTTTCCATTGGCAATTTTTAAGACCACAACGCTTTCCCCATCAGCTGACCACCTAGGCATTCCATAAACAGCATTTGATGGATTAGGTATTTTTTTAATCACCACACCGTTCTCCGCATCCAAAATCACCATAAAGTATTCATTGTTCTGGGTGGTTTCAATAGTAGCAATTTTAGAGTCGTCCGGAGACAAAGCCGCTGCTGCATACCTTGTTTTCCTGGTGAGAGTGTTTATTTTTTTTGTTTCAAAATCATATGATTTGATTACGGAATAACTTCTAACACCCCACCGAGAATCAAATTCAAATTCGCTCCATACTACTTTATTTCCTACTGCCGACAGCATCGCCACGTCATTGACTACTCCAGGCAAAAAACCTTTATCTTCTGTTCCATTGTCTAATAAAACTACCTGCATCGCATCCCCTAAACCTACTTTCATCGCCATAATTTTACCGTTTTTGAGTTGTTGCGGGTATAAATAATTGGTAAAAACTTTCTTTGTGTTGGGGCTTATTTTTTGTGACTGCGTAAATGTTAATCCCTCCAATTGACTTGTCCATAAACCATTCATCTCGGTCATCATATCGCTATAATTTTGCAGCAGATTTTTACCAGTTTCTTTTTTCATAGCGGTAGAAAAAGTAAAAGGGATGAAAGGCAATCCAAATGCTCGATTGGTAATATTAGACCAACTGTCAGCACCATATTTATTGCGCACATAAGTCGTGAAAAAATAGCCCAACCGATAATGATCTGGCACAGGGTCTTTAAATGAGCCTAAGTGTTGCTTATTATAAGTATAAGCCTCTCGCTCTAATAAATTTGTCCGAAATGCCATATCAAATCTTGCTATTCTTCCTCTGCCACTATGTGACAAAGCCGTTTCTATCGCTGTCGCATCTCCTTCCCAAAACCAATCCGGCACTGCCAAATTTCCCCACAACGCCTGCGCCGTTTCTCCAAAGAGATAATAAAAAGCTTTGGTAAAACCTGTCTTACTTTTCTCAAATTGCACCACATGCCTATACTCATGAATGGCCAAAAGGCGCAACCAATCGTTGGTTCCCAAGAAATTGTAGTCCTGCGGTGGCGTTGTAAAAAATTCTGCATGCCTCGGGGCAACGGTTACAAATGCGTTAGATATAGCGTTTTGGTTTTGAAGGACTAGCGATAGTTTTTTTGGTCTTCGGTGCAAAGAAGCTGAAACCGGCTCATATATATGCTCCATTGTATTGGCTACCTGCTGTGCTTTACTTTCATATCCCTTTGGAAAAATGATTCTGAAATGATCCGTATTAATATTTTTCCACTTGATAGATGATGGATTAGTATCCAATACTTGGCTTTGAGAAAAAACTGGAAGCAAATAAAGTATTGCTAAAATAAGGCATTGCAAAAATACATCACCCATTCGAAACTTTAAATTCATCATACCTATTGAAGCGTTTGAAAAAATAAGATTACAAAAAAACTAACTAGTGCCTATTTTCATGTAAAGTTCCTTTATTTTTATGACTTCTAAAAAAATAAAACGCAACAGCATGCATAAACACATTCAACTCAAGTCAGCATTTTTATTTGCACTCCTATTTTCAACTTCATTAGTTCTTGCACAAAAGCAAACCTATCAAAACCTGCAAGAAGCGTTATTTTCACGTGGAAAACTTTCAGGTGGCAGTGGTCCTCGGAATATCAATTGGATAGATAATGGGAATAAATTTTCTTATGTAAAAACCAATCCACAAGATGGCACACAAGAAATAAGAACCTTTATTCCCAAAACAAAAAGTGATACGTTAGTTTTTGATGGAGCAGATTTGACATTTCCTAATTCTGAAGATGCTTTTGAGTATTCGGCTTTTCAATGGTCCAAAGATTCAAAATACATTTTATTCAAAAGTAATTTTCGAAAAGTATGGCGAAATTCAGGAATTTCTGATTACTATTTTTATTCCCTTGCGGATAAAACCCTGAAATTAGTTGCCAAAGACGCACAAACAGCTGAACTCTCTCCGAATGGAAAAATGATTGGTTATGAGCGTG
>CAYRIF010000312.1:0-3860 GCA_964424205.1 uncultured Roseivirgaceae bacterium
ATTAGAAAATATACAGGAAAATGATATATTTGTAAGAGTGGATAAAATAGGAGACATAGAAATCAGAGTTGTTGGAAAATCAGGTAATTTAGAATTGAGCCCCAATAACTAC
This sequence comes from uncultured Roseivirgaceae bacterium, assembly GCA_964424205.1. Taxonomy (GTDB): domain Bacteria; phylum Bacteroidota; class Bacteroidia; order Cytophagales; family Cyclobacteriaceae; genus CAYRIF01. The sequence continues at coordinate 113 of CAYRIF010000312.1, forward strand.
GACATTAAGCATATTGCTAGTTTATTGCAAAATGTTGAGGATTTATTGTATCCAAATAATAAGAAACATAGACCGCTAATTACTTATGATATAAAGGAGGGGTCTGTTAGACATATATTTAAAACGCCAATACAATATATAATAGGATTTAGTGCAATTTTAACTCAAGTGCAAAACACTAATTCAATAGATTTTTTGGATTTGAAAACAGCACGAGCAATTGAAAGCATCCAAAATATTTCCTTGCAAAAGGATTATGAATTTCAGATAAAAACTTCAGTAAAAGAGGAAACAGAACTAACTATAAATTCATCAACAAAATTCTTCAGAGTGGAGAATGCTTGGGTTGATGCTGAATTTTATTTTTATGGTATCTTAAAAGATGCAGGAGGAAAAAGTAAAGCAAATATCCATTTGGATACAGATGATTTTGGTTACGTTACCATTGAGACAGGTCAAGATTTTTTAATGAACCAAGAGCATAATCTACTTTATAAAAAATATGGCGTGAGAGCTACAGGAAAACAGGACATAGAAACTGGTGAGATTGATCCTAAATCTTTAAAACTAATTGAACTTGTTGATTACAACCCAAAGTTTGATAATGATTATTTGACTGACCTCATTTCTAAGGCTAAACAAAGCTGGCAGGGAGTGGATACTGATGAATGGATGTTAAGTTTGAGGGGAGAATATGAAACATAGTATTTTGCTTGATACGAGTTTTTTTATCAGGCTATTAAATGTGGAAGATCGATTACATAAAAATGCCGTGGCATATTACAAGTATTTTTTGGAAAATGAATATGTCTTAAAAGTATCAACAATATCAATTGCAGAATATTGTGTTAAGGGGAAATTGAATGAATTACCATTAAGGAACATTCAGATTATTCCTTTTAATTTAGACCATGCACAAAGAACTGGTGAGTTTGCAAAAATAATTTTCAGAGAGAATAATATTAGTCAAGAAAAACTGATGCCTAGAGCAATTATTCCAAACGATTCGAAATTATTTAGCCAAGCTGATTTAGGCCAAACGGTTACATATTTTGTAACTTCAGATATTAGATCAAAAAAGACTTATTCAAAACTATGTGTAGGACTTACGCCAAAATTTAAGATAATAGATATTGAAAAACCATACGATGAAACTTTCGGCATACTGGATTTGTAGAAAAAATACCATATTATAGAAATACCAATAAATAGCTTAAAATTTAACCAAAGTAGTACACTAAAACCCGATGACGCTTTAATTAACCATGCAGTTTTCAGAAATAAAAGGATTAGATGATGTAAAGGCAAATTTAATTGCTGCGGTAAAAAATAACCATGTAGCGCATGCACAGTTATTTTTAGGAGCGCATGGAAGTCCGAATTTGGCAATCGCCTTGGCATATGTAACCTTCTTAAATTGTACCGACAAGCAAGAAAATGATTCTTGCGGGGTCTGTCCGTCCTGTTCCAAAATGCAGAAGCATATACATCCTGATGTTCATTTTTCGTTTCCGGTAAGCAGTACCAAATCCATCGCTGCTAAAAATGCTCAAAGTATTAATTTCCTTAAAGAGTGGCGATCATTTTTAATTGGTAATCCCTATGGCAATGCTGCAGATTGGAGTTATTTGTTTGGTGGAGAAAATAAACAGCTGAATATATCAAAAGAAGAGAGTAGGAATATAATAAAATCACTCTCACTGAAGGCCTTTGATGCCGCCTATAAAATCATGCTGATATGGTTGCCTGAGTTCATGCATCCAGCAGCAGCAAATGCTATTTTGAAGATACTGGAAGAGCCACCGGACAAAACTGTCTTTGTTCTAGTTTCTAACAATGCGGAACAACTATTAACCACTATTTTGTCCAGGACGCAAATATTTAAAATAAGAAAATTTGCTGATGCTGAGTTAGAGCAAATATTGACAGTAGAAGATGGGTTACCGCCAAGCAAAGCGAGGCAAATTGCCCATTTGGTAGACGGTGATTTGAACAAAGCAAAAAAGTTACTAACAGATGTGACCGATGATAATCACGCAATTTTGAGGGAGTGGTTGCGGTATTGCTATGTTCGCGATTTCACTAAAATGGTTGAGGGAGCAGATTCATTTCACAAGCAAAACAAAGAATCTCAAAAGGGACTACTGCAATATGGTCTGACTGTCATGCGGGAGTCACTCATTTCGCAATATGGGCAAGCGTCATTGAATAGAATGCAAGGCGGGGAAATATCCTTTGTGGAGAAGTTCAGCAAAGTGCTAGACTTGGATAAGATTTCAAAAATCACAGACCAATTCAACCAAGGGTATGCGCATTTGGAAAGAAATGCTAGTGCAAAAATTACATTTTTAGATTTGTCTTTAAATGTTGCCAGGATTTTGAGGACGTAGCGAGGCGCGATATCAGTATCGCTGACCAAAACCCTAAGTCCAGCAGTGAAAAAATAAAGAATGATTTTATTATATTTGCACCAAAATGTAAAAGGATAAAACATGAAAAATATATTGAATATAGCGGTGGTACTTGCCATTTTTCTGATGGCTACCTCGTGTAAAGTAGACAAGGATTATGTGGTATCTATTGAGACAGAATACGGAACAATGAAAGCGGTACTGTTTGAGGATACACCGAAACATAAAGAGAATTTTATCAAGTTAGCACAGTCGGGGAGGTATGACAGTACCATTTTTCACCGGGTAATAAAGGATTTTATGATTCAAGGTGGTGATATAGACAAAAAGGAAGGAACAACATCAAAGTCAACCATTCCTGCAGAATTTGTGAAGAAACATTTTCATCGGAAAGGGGCATTGGCTGCAGCGCGGCAGGGGGATGCTGTAAACCCTAAAAAAGCATCAAGCTGGTGTCAATTTTATATTGTGCAAGGGCAGAAATACGATAAAAATGAATTAACTATTGATCAGGGGAAAATGAATAATGCCCTTGGACAATTGATGCAGATGGAGAAGTATGCAGATTTGCGTCAAGAGCTTACGGATTTATACCAATCAGGTAATATGAAGGCGTATTCTAATAAAATAGCAAGTTTAAAGCCAATTTGCGAAAAAGAGTTGAATATTAGTGTATCTAAGGATATGCCTGCCGATAGGGTAGAAGCTTATTCAACGGTAGGTGGAACCCCTCACCTGGATGATGATTATACAGTCTTTGGACAGGTGGTAGAAGGTTTAGATGTAATAGATAAAATAGCAACAGTGTCTACGGCTGGAGGAGATAAACCGCGTAAAGATATTTTTATAAAAATGACAGTGGAAGAACTACCAAAAAAGAAAATTACAGAATTGTATGGGGTGGAATATCCTGAGGAAAAATAGTTTTTAAATTCAACCTGAATAATTAGAATGCTCTTTGCCGTTTTCATAGCGACATCCCCTTAAAGACAGCAATACGAATAGACTTAGTTTAATACGAATGAAAATACTAATCACAGGAGCCAATGGATTGCTTGGACAGAAACTCATAAAATTGCTTTCAACCAATGGCGAAGAAGTAATCGCTACTGCCCGAGGTGAAAACCGTTTTCCGAAAGAGCATAGTTATGTATATCAGTCGCTGGATGTGACAAATCGAGAAGATGTCATTGCTGTTGTTTCGAAACACAAACCCGATGCCATTATCCATACCGCAGCGATGACCAATGTGGATGAATGTGAGACAGAAAAAGAAAAATGTACACTGCTGAACGTGACAGCAGTACAACACCTGATTGATGCAGCTGCGGTAAATA
>CAYRIF010000313.1:0-3840 GCA_964424205.1 uncultured Roseivirgaceae bacterium
CGAAATGGCATTGTATATAAAATTCGTGACTGACCCTAATGGGTTGTCGGATTGTAAACCAGTAATTGGAAATCAACAATTAGAAACAAATAACAAGAAATTAGAAATTAATTATATTTCCATGCAACCATTCAATGATGCGGCTGTCATTGGAGTAGAAGATTTGATAATTTGGAAGTACAATACTTAAATATTCATCAGGAGATTATTGACCGCTGTCAGGCTGGTGATAAAAAAGCATACGGCGAACTGTATCAATTATACGCCAAGGCAATGTTTAATGTGTGCCTGCGTATGACAAACAATCAACAGGAAGCAGAGGATATTTTGCAAGAAGCTTTTGTGAGTGCCTTCAAGAGCCTTAAGAATTATAGGAGTAAATCTACTTTTGGGGCATGGCTCAAACGGATTGTGATTAACAAGACATTGAACCATATCAAAAAGAGAAAATTGGAATTATTTCCGTTGGAAGATAATATTGAAAAAATAGAAAATGATACAAAGCAGGAAGATGAGGCATCAATTTTTAATATTCATAAAATAAAAAAGGCAATAGCGTTGTTGCCTGATGGTTACAGAACGGTTTTCTCTTTGTATGCGGTCGAAGGGTATGATCATGGGGAAATTGCAGGCATTATGAATATTACTGAGTCAACATCGAAATCGCAGTACAATAGAGCAAAAAAGAAAGTAAGGTCTTTAGTTGAAAAATTATGAAAGATAAATTAGAGAAATATATTCGGGAGAATAAGGATAAACTGGATACAGGAGTTCCAAGCGATGCTGTTTGGGATAGTATAGAAAAGGAACTGGAAGAGGATGTTCCAAAGAAGATTTTTAACCTCACCAATTTATGGAAAGTAGCGGCTGTCTTTTTCTTTGGACTAAGTATATACCTGCTTTCTCAAATGAATCAGACTACTGATGTAACGTCTAACCAAGTGGCAGAAACGGTAGATGCGGAATTTTTAGAAACTGAAAATTTCTATGCTTCGAAAATTAGTACAAAACGAAGTTTACTGATAAAAAACGGAACGAATAATCCTGAATTGGTAAAAGACTTTACAAGCGATATCAACAAACTTGATTCGATATACCAAACCTTAAAAGAAGAACTAAAATCTGGAAATACAGCGGCATTACAGCATGCACTGATACAAAACTTACAATTGAGAATGGAATTACTTAATCAACAATTAGTGATTTTAGAAAACGTCAAAAACATAAATAAAAATGAAAATATTAGCATATAATAAAATAATCGCACTAGTATTAATAACGCTATTTTATTCGACTCAACTCGTAGCACAGGGATATGTTGAAAAAACAAAGAAGATAGAAAAATCTTTCAACCTAAGCGGAAAAACTTCACTTGGTATCGAAAATAAGTATGGTGACATTCACATCAATACTTGGGATAAAAACCGAATTGAGGTGGTGGTTAAAATCATGGCAAAGAAAAGGAGCGCAAGTGCGGCGGAAAAGCTAATTAGTCAAGTAGATATTAACATTAACGGCGGTGGGAACTCAAAACACATAAAGTTTGAAACGGAAATCAATGGTAACATAAATAACCGTAACAATGAAAAATTTTCCATCGATTATACAGTCAATATGCCCAAAACAAGCCCCTTGAACATTACTAATAAATATGGGAACGTCTATATAGATGAGTTAAATGCACCACTTGATTTGGTTGTTAAATATGGCAGTATTAATTTGTCAGACATTCACCAGCTTGCCGATATAGATTTGCGCTATGGCAATGGTGAAATAGAAAAAATGGCAGATGTAAAGCTAGATATAAGCTATTCGAATATTGGTATTGAGGGCTGCAAAGTGATCGATTGCGAAAGTAAATATTCAAATTTGAAATTTGGTCGTGTTGTGGATATGGATATTGCCAATAAGTATGGCAATGTGGATATCGAAGGGGTAAGTACAATTGTTGGGGAATCAAATTACGGAAATTTAAAAATTGATGACCTATATAAATCATTAAGAATGAGTCTGGCATACGGCGGGGGGTTGAAGGTGCATAATGTTTCAAAGGATTTTACAAAAATAGAGATTACGAGTAAATATACTTCCTCAGAATTGAGCTTTGAAAGAGGAGTATCAGCTAAAGTAATCTCAAATACTCGCTATGGGAAATTAAAGTATGATGAGGATAAAATTAGATTAACCCATGTTGATATTGACCACAATGTTGCTGAATTGGAAGGAACAATAGGCAAGTCAGAAAATCCAAAATCTTTAATAAAAGTAACATCATCGTATGGGAGTGTGCGATTGGATTTGGATTAAATCACTTTTCCCCCATCCTCGGATTTATTCCGAGGTCTCCTGAACAATACCTCTAAACTAGAAGAGCCTTACTAATAGAATGCCCATCTGTCCGCCCCGTTCTGATGCGGATGTGAATGACAAAGTCGCGCAGGCCAGAATAAGTCCGACAATAAACTTTCCAAAAGTCCTAAACTTTTTAAAAATTTCAGACATATTTGCCTAAATTTCACCTCGAAAAAATCAGGCAATACATTTGAATCAACTGTTATTGAATACAGACGCTCCATTTGAACAGCAAACCTACTTTGTTGAGATTATATTGCCTGTGCCCATTCCGCGGTCTTTTACCTACCGTGTGCCAAGAACGCTTGAAGGTGAAGTTCAGATTGGAAAAAGAGTAATTGTACAATTTGGTAGAAAGAAAGTATTAACAGGAATCATTGGTGTTATTCATCATAAGCCACCTGAAGCGTATCAGGCGAAGTATATTTTGGAAGTGCTAGATGAGATGCCCTCCGTTAATCAGATTCAAATTAAGCTTTTTCAATGGATTGCAGATTACTATATGTGTACACTTGGAGAGGTGCTCAATGCTGCCTTGCCCGCTGGACTAAAACTTAGTAGCCAATCAAGTATTCAATTGCACCCTGAGTTTAGCAAGGAAGACTCGGAATTTACTTTTTCAGACAAAGAATATACGCTTATCAATGTGCTTAAAAATCAGAAGAGCATGAACTATGATGAGGCGACGGCGCTATTGGAGCAGAAATCTATTTATAGTTTGCTACAATCTTTGATTGATAAGGAAGCCATTTTGATTTTCGAAGAAGTCAAGGATAAGTACCAACCAAAAAGGATTAAAAAAGTACGACTCATTAGTGAATTGATAGAGGAGGAGTCAAAATTGGAAGCTGTTTTTGAAACCTTAGAGAAAAAGCCAAAGCAGCTGAATATATTGGTGAAATACCTACAAGAGGTCAATATTTACCACCAGCCTGAGAAAAACATGGATGGTTTGGATAAAAAAATATTAAGTACATCGCCTTTTTCACCTTCGTCATTGAACACCTTGGTAAAAAATGGTGTGTTTGAAAAATTTGAAGAAATAGTGTCGAGGTTTGCATATCAAAATGATTTTCTTACCGATAGTGAAATCAAACTTTCAGAAGATCAAACAAGGGCAAAGGATGAGATTCTGGCAACATTTGAGCAGAAAAACACGGTGTTATTGCATGGTATCACAGGCAGTGGAAAAACGGAGATATACATTGACCTGATTAAGAATGTACTGGATAATGGTGGGCAGGTGCTTTACCTGTTACCTGAAATTGCGTTGACCACGCAAATTGTAAAGCGTCTTATGAAAATTTTCGGAAGTCAAATGGGTGTTTTCCATTCTAAATATTCTGATAACGAACGGGTGGAAGTTTGGAAAGGAGTCATCAGTGGAAAATTCCCTTTGGTGGTAGGTGTGCGCTCTTCTGTTTTTCTGCCCTTTGATAATCTCGGCTTGGTCATCGTTGACGAAGAACACGAAAGCTCATACAAGCA
>CAYRIF010000314.1:0-2561 GCA_964424205.1 uncultured Roseivirgaceae bacterium
TACTACAAAATGACTAATATATTAACTATAAAATAGTACGATTAGTTTTATTTTTTAAATAAATTCTTCAATTCTTGTTCTTGGGGCATACCCTTTAATGAACAGTCTATCTGTCCATTAATTCTTACTAAATCAATGCACCTTATTGGATTCGTCCTTAATACCAATCTTCATCTTTTAGACTAGCATACACCATTCTTATTCCGTCTTCTAACGCTATAGATGCTTCCCAACCTTGCGCTTTCAGTTTACTCACATCCATCAGTTTTCTTGGTGTTCCATCGGGTTTGGTTGGGTCTTTTATAATCACTCCTTCGTATCCTATAATCTTTTTGATCAACACTGCTAAATCATAGATAGAGATATCAACTCCTGTACCAACATTTAGAAATCCTGCTTCGTCAAAATTATTCATCAAATAATAACAAGCATCAGCCAAATCATCTACATGTAAAAATTCTCGTTTGGGTGAACCTGTGCCCCACATTACAACTTCTGATCTTTCTTCTTTTTTAGCTGTGTGAAATTTACGTATCAAGGCAGGTAATACATGAGAACTTTCCAAATCGTAATTATCATTAGGGCCATATAGATTTGTAGGCATGACAGAAATAAAATTACTTCCGTACTGATCCCGATAGGCATCACATAATTTGATTCCAGCTATTTTAGCTATAGCATAAGGTTCATTAGTTGATTCAAGAAGTCCTGTTAATAAATGCTCTTCTTTCATTGGTTGAGGTGCCAATTTAGGATATATACAAGATGAGCCTAAGAACAATAATTTTTTCACTCCACTGACTTTTGCAGCATTGATAACATTCATCTCAATCATTATATTATCATAAATAAACTCTCCTCGGTACATATTATTTGCCAGTATTCCACCCACTTTTGCAGCTGCTAGATACACATATTCGGGCTTTTCCGCTTCAAAGAAAGCGTTGACTTGTGCTTGATTCCGTAAATCCAGTTCCTTCGATGTTCTAACTATAAGATTTTCAAACCCTTCGGACTTCAACTTCCTCTCTATGGCTGAACCCACCATTCCTCGGTGACCTGCGATGTAGATTTTGGATTGTTGAAAAATTGGCTGGTTGGCTGGTTGATGCTTTGTCTTTTTGTGTTGCTCGAATTCAGACATATTACTTTGATTTATTATTGTGTATGCTTTTTTAGCGTATTAGCTTGTTGGGGCTTGGCATTTTGGTCTGCCCTCCCTAATCACTCATACTCATTCCGCACAGCAAACCCAGCTTCCTTCAACATCTGATCTTTCTTAAACAGTTCCAAATCATACTCCACCATCTCATAAACCAATTGTTCTAGTGTATGCGTTGGCTCCCAGCCTAGCACTTCTTTTGCTTTTTTCGGATTCCCAATCAATAAATCCACTTCTGTAGGTCTAAAATACTTTGGATCCACCTCAACTACTACATCCCCAGTGGTAAATTTATAATCGGGATTAGTAGAAGATTTAACGATACCTTTTTCATCAATTCCTTTTCCCTCAAATTCTAGCTCTACTCCCAATTTCTCAAATGCCATCCTTGCAAAATCTCTAACGGCTGTTGTCACTCCTGTTGCTATCACAAAATCTTCTGGTTTGTCATGTTGCAAGATTCTCCACATTAACTCTACATAATCCTTTGCATGACCCCAATCTCTTTTCGCATCCAAATTACCTAAATATAGTTTTTCTTGTAGTCCAAGTGCTATCTTAGTCGCTGCTCTAGTAATTTTTCTAGTCACAAAAGTCTCTCCTCTAAGTGGGGACTCATGGTTAAACAAGATACCATTACAAGCAAACATATCATACCCTTCACGATAATTGACAGTGATCCAATAAGCATACATTTTAGCACAAGCATAAGGTGATCGTGGGTAAAAGGGGGTTTTCTCTGTTTGCGGAATCTCTTGTACTTTTCCAAACAATTCTGATGTTGAAGCTTGATATAATTTTGTCTTCTTAGTCAAGTTAAGAACTCTTACAGCTTCCAGTAATCTCAATGTCCCTACTGCATCAACATCTGCCACATATTCTGGCATCTCAAAGCTCACTGCTACGTGTGACATGGCAGCTAAATTATATATTTCATCCGGCTGTACCTGCTGTATAATCCGTATCAAATTCGAAGTATCTGTCATGTCTCCATAGTGCAGTATAAACTTCCTATTATCCACGTGAGGATCTTCATATAGATGATCGATACGTTGGGTATTAAACGATGATGCTCTACGTTTGATCCCATGTACTTCATATCCTTTCCCCAGTAATAACTCGGCTAAATACGTACCATCTTGCCCTGTTATTCCTGTTATTAGCGCTTTTTTCATACTCCAAGCTTTTCTTTTAATATCTAAAATATTTCAATTGCTTTTACATCTTATTATCTAAACTCTTTCCCGTCTCAATATGATTAAAGTCTGTTAAGTGTTTTGAAATAAGCCTAACTATTTCCTTCTTGCTAATACAACACTTTTCAAACATCATAGTGTATTCATTAAGAATTTTGTTAACTTCAACAATGGAAAGAACATTATTATTTTTCACCACTCCT
>CAYRIF010000314.1:2571-3828 GCA_964424205.1 uncultured Roseivirgaceae bacterium
TGGTCGCTTTATCGACACTATCCTTTTTAAACATTGCTGTAAATTCAATGAGAATTTCATCTACCTCTTTTGCTGATGCAACGGGGTTATTTTTCACCACTCCTAACGCCTCAAAAGAATTCATATCCACCTGATCGTCTTTATCAAAAAACTCTTCATAAGATTTTTCACCCGAAGTATCTGTTTTAAAAAAATAAACAGGATATGCCTTATTGGAAGGAGACCAAACTGCGGCTTTTTCACGAGCTTCCTGCTCTGTGTGACAATAATCAGGATTATAACCTAATTCATTCAGAAAATCTTCTGCAATTTTAGAAAATGTCAACATCTGATCTTCGGTTAGTTTTGGAAAAAAGATGTCTTTTGACGCTCCCAATATACACGCCAGCATACACAACTCCCCCGATTCTGTAGGAGAGACAAAATACCGCCTTACATCATTGGGTGAGGACAGAGGCTGCCGCTTCATCATTCTTTGGATGAATCCAAAAGGCAGACTTCCATTTGAAAAGGCAACATTGGCAAAACGCGCCGTACTTATTTTGAACTCCGGTGTATATGACATCAGCACCTTTTCCATCATTTTTTTACTCGCCCCCATCACATTAACCGGATTTGCAGCCTTATCCGTAGAGACCGAGAAAAAATGTTCCGGTTTATTTTCTTTTGCCAGTTCCAATAATGCCCTTGTATTAAACACATTATTTCTGACCATTGCCTCAATGGCTAAATGGTCTTTTTCACTTCTAACGTGCTTATGTGCCGCAAAACAAGCGACAATATCGAATTGACTGGCACGATACATTTTGGCAAAGATTGGTCCTCCAAAATCGAATGGATAAGTAATATAATGTGCCGGCACCAAATGATTATAAGCACTACGCAAATCACGGGTCAGTTCCGTCAAGCCGTTTTCACTATAATCTACAACGGTTAACGCCCCCGGCTTAAATGGCAATATCGCTTTGATAAAAGAAGAGCCAATTGTACCTGCTCCTCCGATGACGAGGACAGACTTCCCTTCTATGCGCGCTTGTAATATTTCTTTATTTTTAGCGATGTCTTGCTTGAAGAAACTTTCGCTGCGCCTGGTGACGTATTTTTGGATGAAGTTGTCTAGATTGAAGTTGAGCATGGGTGAGGGTATTATTTTATACTTATTAAAACTCTCTTCGAGGTAAATTTTTAAAGATTTTATAATAAATCTTAGATTTTGGGAAAAAAATAACCCAGGCAGTTAAAAGAATAATCAAAACA
>CAYRIF010000315.1:0-3799 GCA_964424205.1 uncultured Roseivirgaceae bacterium
TAATAGACAACCGCTACATTTTTAATTTTTATTTTATCAATGTCAAATTTGAAATTATTGCTTGAGCTCTCTTTTTTCTTTTCTGTAATCAAATAATTCAACCTACCCTCTTTGGTTACAATTAGTGAAACTTCTGCTTCGTTGATCTCTACTTTATCAATAACATATTTCCCAAGGATGAGGTTAAACAAGTCGAAAGAAAAATATATTTTATCGGCAACGGCTAAAGGTTCTTTGCTATTGGGCAGGTGCTCTTGAATGAAAACATCATTCATTATGATAGAAAGATTAGGGAAATTTTCAAGGAGCGATAAATCTATCTTTCCAACTTTTATAGGTGTTTTGAGTTGCTTGTTTGCTTCTTCAACAAATATGCCTATAATTTTATCTTTGTAAACGACAGACAACGTCACTCCTGCACCAACCAATAGGGTGAAAAAAATGAGGGTGTAGAAAAAATATTTTTTAATCGTTTTGATAGCGCTTATTTAAAACAGGTTCTCATCCAACGAACCAATAATGATATTAGTGTGTGATTTTTGTAAAGTTAATACTATTTAATACAAAAAAGGTCAGACATCACTGCCCAACCTCTTAATGCTATTTGTATTGTACCTATACTTTCCTTATACGAAAATAATATTGATAAAGTTGTAAATCCTCCCTACAAATTAATGAAGAAATAAAATATGTAAGAGAAGTAATTACTTTTTGTGACAGCCATTTACCAACTCCGTAGGAGCATAACCTGTTTGTATATCTAAATAATTTGAAGGTATCTTGAGTACCGTAGGTACGGCATGTTAAAACAAACTGTTCAAAATCCCATGCTAGGTATTCTCCAGCACTTTCTCCCATTTCCCTGACTCCGCAAATTCTTTACCTGAATTATGCATTAGAACTTCGTGATGAGGAGCTAAATAGCAATAAATCAGGGAGTTTTATTGGTTTCAGCATAGCACAGCTATGGTTAAGCCAAAAAACTCAACGTAGTTTCTGATTTGCAGCTATTTAGCTACGGAATAGATTTGCTAATATATAATACGGGTTTAATAATTAAATTCCGTTTTTGAAGTAACTTAATCATATAATTTTTTAGGAAGAAAAAGTCAGCTAACTTTCCTAAATACCCGAGTGGAGATTCATAATCAAAAACGTCTCTCATTACTACTGTATTATCTGAATCTGTAAAATGATGTTCATGCCTAAACTTTTTAAAAGCGCCATTTACCATTTCATCAACAAAGTAATTCGGAAATTCCAATGCTGTTACTTTCGAAGTTAATTTTTGATAGATACCAAAATGTTTTGCTTTCCACGTTACACTTTCATTCAATTCGATTAATCCTTCCGTTTTTCCAGCAATCGCTTTTTCATTGGTATGTTCGGTAGATACTTTGTGTAACTCAATACTCCTAGAAAGATTAAATACTATCCATTTTTCAGCATTGATTTTTGTTTGTAATTCAATTCTAGGCATGGTGTTTTATAGAAATGATAGTCGTATTGTCATATGTCCTGCAGTCTTAAGTCCTGTTTGTTACCCAGTAATCGCCGTCAGTAAATCCTGCTGTGTAATAATATGTGCATTGTTTTCCGCATCTCTTACCATCAGCGCTTTGTTCTCATTATTAATAAAGGAGGACAGCACTGCTAACGTACTATTCAATGCCATAAACTGAAATGGTTTGTCCATTACCTCCTCAATATGTGCGCTTTTCAAACTTGGGTTTTCAATGAGTAGACTTAACACCTTTGCATCGGTGATACTTCCTACAAATTCTTGGGCACTATTAATTACTGGAAGTTGCGAAATACCCTTTTCTTTAAATAGTTTTATTGCTTGTTCAACAGGTACATCTACATCTATTGTGAGTAAGGAACTTCTATTATTGCTTTTGATAATATCAGCAGCCGTCGCATAATCACCAGTATCTAAATATCCGTGGTCTTTCATCCAGTTGTCATTATAGATTTTTCCCAGATACCTTGTGCCATGGTCAGGTAACAGAATAACCATCACGTCGTCTTCGTTTAAATACTCCTTGGCATATTCCAATGCGCCATAAACCGCCGAGCCACTGGACCACCCTACAAATAGCCCTTCTTCTTTGGACAATCGTCTTGTCATCAAAGCGCCATCTTTATCTGTTACTTTTATAAATGTATCTATCAAGTCGAAATCCACATTCTTTGGTAAAATATCTTCTCCTATGCCTTCTGTCAAGTATGGGTATATCTCTTTTTCTTCAAATACCTTCGTTTCTTTGTAATGTTTAAAAACCGAACCATACGTATCAATCCCTACAGAAACGACAGCAGAATTTTGTTCCTTCAAAAATTTAGCAATGCCACACATCGAGCCACCTGTTCCTACTCCTGCAGCAAAATGTGTCACCTTTCCTTCTGATTGCTCCCAAATTTCAGGAGCAGTCGATTCATAATGTGCCGCGGTATTCGACATATTATCATATTGATTTGGGTAAAAAGAGTTGGGAATATCCCTATTCAGCTTTTGCGCTATCGAATAATAAGAACGTGGATCGTCTGAAGCTACATTTGTTGGACAAACAATGACTTCCGCTCCTACCGCTCTTAATATATCCATTTTTTCAGGCGACTGCTTGTCTGCCAACGTAAAAATACATTTGTATCCCTTTGCGATGGCCCCAAGTGCTAGCCCCATACCTGTATTGCCAGAGGTTCCCTCAATGATAGTGCCGCCGGGTTTTAACGTCCCTGCTTTTTCTGCGTCTTCATTCATTTTCAGTGCCATCCTATCTTTCATCGAGTTGCCTGGATTAAAGTATTCTACTTTTACTAGGATGGTTCCCTTGACTCCTTTGGCAACACTGTTTAATTTGATCAGTGGCGTATTGCCGATGGTCTCTATAATGGAATTGTAATACATGGTTGTTTCAATAATATGAAATGTAAAATTAGAACTTTATTACTTCTTTTTGCAACTATTCAGCCCTCAAAAACTGGGATTAAAGGATTATCACTAAAAGCATTTTGAATTTCCAATAAAACGGGTTTGTTATTTTTCTTGCGTGTAGATATATACCCTCTTATTCGAGCAAAATACTTTGCATTATTTGACACCCTAAAACAGCCGGATACTTTTTGTTTGACTTTAATCGTTCTAAAGTCTCCTTCAGCTTGATTGTTATCAAAAGGAATTTCAGGTTGCTTTATAAATTTCAAAAATAGCCGTTTATGTTTTTCTAATCCAAAAGCAAGTCGCTGTTCATCTGTTTTTTATATTTCTTATCATCGTTTTGAATTAGTGGTCTTATTAGATTTACATATTGTGTGTAAATTTTACTGTGATATGAAGCGTGAATATTGGGGTCTTTGTCTTTTTGGGCTTTTACCTTTAAGCAATTTTTTTATTTGAATAGCCCAAGGGGCTTCAAATGCTTCATCTACATCATTAACCCGCATTATTCATGCGATTAGCTTCGTGTAGCCTCAATCCCAATAGCAGGAGAAACATGCAGACATAGTGTGCTATTTCAAAGGTTTTGCAACCGATCTGATAGGCAGGTGTAGCGGATGCATGAAGATAATTACAAGACCCCCAAATTTTGGTTATTTATTTTTTGCCCTATTGTACTGTTTGTAACGTTGTATATTTCACTGTTTTTCCTTGGTATTTTAAATACGGTGAATAATACGGGATAACCTCTTTAATTAAGAAGAGTTTACTTTAAAGTTAATGTTGTACTTCTCGCTATCCCACGCAATCTTAATTTTAAACTATAAAGTACTTTAATCAACAAGACTAGTAGGCTTT
>CAYRIF010000316.1:0-3779 GCA_964424205.1 uncultured Roseivirgaceae bacterium
GCCTGTGTTTCTAGTAATTCTTGATACAATCTATCCGTGATTTTATTGTCGACCATATTTGCACCAATTCTTGCTAATTTGGGTTTTAAAGCGAGCACATGCATGCCGCAGTAATTAAAAATATCGGTGAGATGACTGACGGCTGGTCCACCGCCCTGTACTCCTGCTGAGATGCCTACCAAAGCACATTTTTTGTCTAAAAAGCTATCTGGAAATTTTAGTCCATCAATGAAGGACTTCAACACACCAGGAAAGGAACCATTATACTCCGCTACTATGAATACAAATTTTTGGCAGGCACTCATCATGTCAACATATTCGTTGAAAGACTCATTTTTTCCTGCATTTTCATAAAGCGCTGTCGCCGTAAAATCAGCAGGTAAATCTACTAAATCCAGTATTTGACTTTTTGCACCTTTTGCTGCCAAAATCCCTTGATAGATTTCTGCTACTACTCTGGAATTTGAGTTTTTTCTATTGGTACCTACTACAATGGTGATCATGTGCTTTCAATTAATATACAGGTGTGAATATCATAAAAGATTTTTTGAAAAGTAAATTTATTCGTAGATGTTGATTGAATCATTGATAGAAATTTTGGGTAAAAATAATTATATTTGAAATAGGTGTATTTACGATGTATAACAAATCTTTAAAATTTACGTTAAAATAGCTGTATATGAAAAGAAAGAAGGACATAGTTCAAACGAAGAATCCAAGAACTGGAAGGTATGTTAAAATTGATAGATCTAAAGGAAGGATTCTAGACACAAAAAAATCAGAAGGGCCATATAAAGGAGTAAAGGTTTTGCGGAAAAGATCTGCATGATCGTGTACTCCCCGATTAATGGTGAGGTGTTAACCAATGCCATTAAGTTTTACCCTCGTACTGCATTTGTAATGA
The DNA here is from genome assembly GCA_964424205.1 of uncultured Roseivirgaceae bacterium. GTDB lineage: Bacteria > Bacteroidota > Bacteroidia > Cytophagales > Cyclobacteriaceae > CAYRIF01. The sequence goes on from CAYRIF010000316.1 coordinate 905, forward strand.
CGCAACTTGGCACGCCACTTCCAGCGGAATTAGTGCAGATTAGAAAAGTTCTTGCTAAAGAAGCGTGGCATCATGACGGCTTAACCATGTTTGATGAGACCTATCCCAATGGAACAAAACCTGAGTGGTTTGGACGTTATGTCACCGAATTCGTTTTGGAAAGAATAGATTAGTTGATTAGTTTCATTGATTAAGTTGTTGCGTTAGTTTCCTAACATGTGTTAGCGGTATTTAGAATGTCGAATAAAATTACTAAGTTTGATAAAAACTTGGTTATTTATGATCAGCAACGAGGAACTTGAGTTGGCTTGGAATTTTGTCGAAAAGACAGACAGAAATATTTTTTTAACAGGAAAAGCAGGTACTGGAAAAACTACTTTTCTTCATAAAATAAAAAATGAGTCGCTGAAAAGATTGGTGGTTGTAGCACCAACAGGTGTCGCTGCCATCAATGCCAAAGGAGTAACGATTCATTCTTTCTTTCAAATGCCTTTTGGCCCAATCATTCCTGATGGATCACTCATGCAGGGTGGCAGGGGAGATTTCAAAATGAGATTTAACCGACAGAAAATCGACATCATCAGGTCGTTGGATTTATTGGTGATTGATGAGATAAGCATGGTGCGGGCTGATTTGCTTGATGGCATTGACCAAGTGTTAAGGCGCTATAAAAATAGAAATAAAGTATTTGGTGGGGTGCAAGTATTGATGATTGGTGATTTGCAACAACTGTCACCAGTAGTGAAACCGCAAGAGTGGGAACTGCTAAAACCATACTATGATAATGCTTACTTTTTTAGCAGTATTGCTTTTCAAAAATCCAATGCGATTAGTATTGAATTAAAACATATCTACCGACAAGACAATGAGCAATTTATAGGAATTCTCAATGAAATTAGGAATGACAACCTGTCGCCAGCCTCAATTGCTGTACTGAACCAACGGTATCTCCCCGATTTTGAACCTGCCATTGAGGATGGTTACATCACCCTCACCACCCACAACAACAGGGCGGATAGTATGAATGAACTGGCGTTAAAAAAATTAGATAGTAAAAGCTATTTTTATACGGCAAAAATTGAAGGAAAGTTCAATGAATATGCCTATCCTACCCATGAAAAGCTAGACCTAAAAGTAGGGGCACAGGTCATGTTCATTAAAAATGATAGCGATCAAGAAAAACGGTATTATAACGGAAAAGTAGGAACAATTATTGAATTAGACCAGGATGAAATTACCATCCACTGTCCTGGCGATGACTTTGACATTGTGACCACCCCTGAGGTGTGGGAAAATGTCACTTACGCGATTGATCAAACGACCAAGGCAATATCAGAAGACATTGCAGGATCGTTTACGCAGATGCCACTGCGATTGGCTTGGGCAATTACCATTCACAAAAGTCAGGGACTGACCTTTGAAAAAGCCATCATTGATGCCAATGCTTCTTTTGCACATGGGCAAACCTATGTGGCATTGAGCAGGTGTAAATCATTGGAAGGAATTGTGCTAAAAAGTCCGATTGACGAACGGAGTATTATTAATGATAACAGGGTAGCGACTTTTACCCAAGCGGTGGAAGAAAATCATCCTGATGAGGAAGTGTTAAGTAATTCTCGTAAAACGTATCAACTCAATTTGATTGAAGAATTATTTGGCTACCAAGAATTGCTATATCCAATAAAACGATTGATTGATATTTATTACAATCATAAAACGAGCCTTGAGGGAAATATGTTGGTGCCGCTGACTACGATTAAGGAAAAAGGAATACAGGAGTTGCTAAAAATAGGAGGTAATTTTCAGCAACAAATGATAACACTGTCTTCGGATGTTTTAGATGTAGAAAAAGAGGAAAAAATCCAAGAAAGGATAAAAAAGGCAGTGGCTTATTTTATTAAGCACACCAAGGAAAATGTGGTAGCGCCGTATAATGAATTGACATATTCAACCGATAATCAGGCAATAAAAAAGGATATTAGCAAACAAGTGAAGCTATTTGAGGATAGACTATCGGTCAAACGTGATTGCCTCAAAGGATTGGTAGGTGGTTTTAGTACTACAAAATATTTGGAGTTAAGGGCAAAAGCAATACTTCAAAAAAGTGAAGCACCAAAAAGAAAAGCAGCGCAAATTGACACCACGGAACATCCGAAATTATTTGAAAAGCTGCGCAGCCTACGATTTACATTGGCAGCCGAAGAAGATGTAGCGCATTATCAAATTTTCACACAGAAGGCACTTTACGAAATGTGTACCTATTTCCCAGTCATTGACACACAGCTACGCGCTATCAATGGAATGGGTAAGGTAAGGGTGGAAAAATATGGTAAAAAAATTCTGGATATTATTTATGAGTACGTCCATAAAAATGAACTAACCCCACGAGAAGTAGAAGATATAAAACCCAAGAAACCTGCCAAAGGAGGTACTCAAATGGAATCTTTAGAAATGTTCAAAAAGGGAATGACCATCAAAGAGATTGCTGAAAAACGTGGATTTGTGTATTCCACAATTGAAGGACATTTGGTGAAATTCATACCTACAGGAGAAATAAAAATTGAAGACATTATACCCAAAGAAAAATATCAAGAACTGAAAAAACTTATTGCAGCAATCAAGTTTGAAGGCCTAACAGATTTGAAAAATAAGCTAGATGATAAGTTTAGTTATACTGAGTTGCGGTTGGTATTGAAGGATTTAGATGCGAAGAAGACCTAACAGGTTTATCCACCTACGCTAAAGCTTCGGTGTACGAGGAAACCTGTTAGGTCTATTTCTTTTGGGGAATCAGAACAAGCCCTATAATTGGCGCTATTGAATCACCACCTTTTGCAATTCATACTCCGTGTTCTCAGACCTCAATTTCACAAAG
>CAYRIF010000317.1:0-3767 GCA_964424205.1 uncultured Roseivirgaceae bacterium
CTCTATTCCAGCCAAAATCTCATCCATAAATTTCAACGCCTACAGGAAATCAGAGAAGATATTGCCACCGCTTGGCTAAAATCTTCCGAAACGGAAAAGATAGATGAGACTACCCCCATAACCATAGACTTCATACAATACAAAGAGACACAAGCCTACAAAACAGTCGTACACAGCGGAAAAAACAGCCCCATTCGTTCCTGGCGTTGCCCGGTAAAAGTCACCGCACCAATACCCATCCAACGCCTCATCTGGGCAACAGGGATCGGCACCATGAACTCACAAGGCTACGGCCTCGTACAGGAGGGAAAAAATGATTGCTGAAACACTACTACCATTTGCAAAATTACTTGATGGTTCTGATTTGATTGGAGAAAGATGCTTCCTTTTTGAACGTTGCGAAGTAGATTTTGATGGTCTTAAAAAGAATATAGAACATCCAACAGGAACGAAAATAAATATTCCTATCCTGCTTTATGGAAAAGAAGTCAAATCAACAGTTAACGGGTTTGCTGGAAGAGGAAAAGCAAATGCATCTAAAGCCACTTTTCAAAAATATAATGAAAAATTTAAATCTTTATATAACAAACAACCCAACACCGTAAACCCTTATCCTGTTGAATATTTTCCACATAAAAACTTAGAGTTTAAAATATATTCATCTAATGACCTTTTGGATGCCTTAGAATCTATTCAAAATATTCCTGCAGATAAATTGTGCAAGTTGTTTTCTTCAGAATTACAGCCATTCACTTTTACTTCTGTTAAAGACATGAAATTAGCGGTAAAAAAATGTGTGTGCCTTCCTGTGACGCCTAATGCACCAGGAGTTATTATCCATGCTCTTTTAGTCATTAATGCGGTGAATTATTACTCTTCTCTATTGGATATTGAAAATCCAACAGAATTATTTACGGCAGAAACTTACCGCTTTATACTTTTATTTTGGTTTGTTGATAGCTTAAAAGGGTATCAACTAGAAGTTGGTGATAAAAGTTATGGTTTAAGTTTTGGTACAACGATTGCAGGGAATATTGTTGGGGCAGAAGCCTTATTAAAATCTAATATGCTTATATCTTTGAAGAATGATGAATATTTTGGTGGGAAGTATATTAGTGAAAATCCCGTTTTGAATTTTGTTCAAGAATTAACTAATGATAACAATGCAGATACAATTAAAATTGCGGGACAGCCGTATACTGCACCGAAGACGGGTATATCCCCAACATCATCTTTTCTTGACTCAGAAAAAGAAGAGAATACCCTAACTAAATTAGTCCGCAATGGAGTTGATACCGCAGAAATGCTAAGTCTGCTTGATAATTATACAGCTCTTATTGCTGGTACCCGTTTCTCTTTGGGAGCAGGTCTTGGCTACTATTTTTTCCCTGAAACATCAGATAAGACCAGGTTTGTCAAATATATAAATGCTCTGAAAAATCATATAATAGAGTGTGATAGCTTAAAAGATGAACAGGACAGAGAAAAGAATACTGCAGCATACAGGAATCTTTCCTCATCTCAAAAAAAAGAAAAACATATCCGCTATCGCCAACTGCGAGAACAACTCTGGGTGAGATTTCTTTTAAATATGGATACAGATAAATTTGTTTTTGCCTTTGAAGAAGAAGTTGGCTCAAATGCGGGCAAATTTTATACTTGGTCAAATGTTTACCATGGAATTTTAAACTATAAATTATTTTTAATGATTTATTTTTTAGACAACCCTTTATTTTATTCTTTACATAATGCCCTTAAATTAACCAGTCATAATCTATCAGAAAGCTGGACTGTTAATGAAAAAAAACGATTAATCGACTCATTTATGAATGGGCAACAGATTGTTTGGACGAAAGAATGGATGAGATGGCGAAAATTTTTCCTACTGTCAAGTATAAAAGAAATCAAGATTAGTAAAAAAATATATAAAGTTGATGCATCAAGTTGGGAAGGAGCTTTTCATTTTATTATGTTACTTAATCAAATTCAGCAGACTTATTTTGATGCGAGTATAGACGGCAATACTCTAATTCGTAATTTTAACACTAAACTGGAGATTAAAATGGGCAACAACAAAGAGAGGATTGAAGAATATCTGAAAGATATTTTTCAATCGGACAACGAAAAGGTTCTGAATGACATTCAGAATAAAGCCAAAGATTATAGTCGATTTATCGACACAAATGTTGATAAGCACAAATGGCATGCAGTTATTGATGGTTTAATTTGTGGCTGGGCATTAAAGGGCATTTGTAGAAAATTACGCCCTGAATCAGATGATTATAAAAAAGTGATAGGCGGACGATCTCTATCCAAAATGTCACCTTTTGAAGTTAATGAGAAAATGATACAATTGAGAGAGAAAGTTAATCGACAAGAACAGGATGCATGGAATGTAGATGCTCCAATGGAAAAACTTTTACTCTATGTTCAAAAGAAACCAAATAGTGAAACAGTACGACTTTTTAGTGATGCCCTTGCGTTAGGGTTCATGAGATTTGATAAAACAAACTAAACAAACAAACAGGAGATAAACAATGAATTTTAAACTTAATGACACAACCAATTACATTTACACATTTTTTACATTCTCAGCTAAAGATTGCGCCCCAAATAGAGATGGTGGAACCGGTGAAATCCGTCAAGATAGTCAAGGTAGAGTATTTACAACTCAGGAATGTTTTAACCAAAATATCAAAAATGGAATTTTCTATGGCGAAGCCTCAGGATTAATTACCACTAACGGAACCAAACTTTTGGGGTGCAAAAATGAAGCTTTTGGTCCTCAGACATTAAAAAGTGCACAAAAAAATCTTCTTGAGAGCATCGCAAAGTCGATAAAAAAGGATGTGAAAGACTTGGCACCCGAAGATATATTCCTAAATTGCTTTGATATCCCATTATTCGGTATTGTTAATTCTAACGGGCTAAACAACCCATCATTAGATTATAGTTTGCCAGGTAGCGCTGGACTTATATTCCTACCAACAACTCTAACTCAAGTTCTGATAGAAAACAGAGGTATCTCAAATTCATTTTCTCAACCAAAATCGTCTAATGACGACACACCTAATGGTATGCCTGGTTCACACTATACCGATTTTTTAACTGAGGGAGTATTTGTCACTTTGGGTATCTTCAACATTCGCCAACTGGAGTTTATTGCAAAAAATAAATTTGGAATGACTGATGACAATGCTATCCGCAGTAGGATTGAAGAGTTGTATCAGTTATACATACAAGGAATCTGGGAAGGCTTTAAACTTTTGAGTTACGCCTCTACTATGCGCCGTGGGCAGCAACCGATATCTCTGTACATAAATCAAGCAGAACAATTATGTGACAATTATATAACAGCTCCAGCTGATATTTTACGTGACAATACTGGCGAGTTGCCAGTTCACGAAACGGTTGAAAGCACTTTGCGGGAGTTATCAACAAAACTTCCTGCATGGTTTGAGCTATTTGAATCAGATTGGTCATTAATTAAGGGGCGTAATCTTATAGAACTTAACGGTAAATAATGTCATGGAACGCAAAACGATAACACTTCTGATTCGTGGTGAGCGGGCACTATTTCGGAATTTGGCAGTGCCCGGCTTGGACGTTGCAGATTCCAAAATCCGCGAAAGGGCAATCAAAGGTATCATTGGCAATATGCTTGGACTATGGCGTGATTTCAACAATCCGCAGACCTTAGAAATAGCGGCATCGCTTGATGATTGGTGGAATAATGCGGAGGCTATTATACTGGAATATAAATATAG
>CAYRIF010000318.1:0-3723 GCA_964424205.1 uncultured Roseivirgaceae bacterium
AAAACTAAAGAATTATAACAATAAAATGAATAAAAAAACACCACGCCTAAAAAATAGAAATGGTGTCCCACGAATTTTTATCCATTACGCCCTACACAATCAACATCGCATCGCCATAACTATTAAACTTATATTTTTCGTTGATGGCTATTTTGTAGGCTTCGTTCATGAGGTCATACCCACCAAAAGCAGATGCCATCATGAATAGCGTGGATTCCGGCATGTGGAAATTAGTAATCATCGCATCGCAAATCTTAAAATCGTAAGGTGGGAAGATAAATTTATCGGTCCAGCCAGATTTCGGCTTTAATCTATTACTCGCAGAGACCGCTGATTCTAATGAGCGCATGGAGGTTGTGCCTACCGCACACACACGCTTGCCGTTGTCATGCGCGCCGTTGACAATGTCCACTGTTTCTTGCGTCACTTCAAAACTTTCGGAGTCTCTTTTATGTTTGGTCAAATCCTCTACATCTACCGAGCGGAATGTCCCCAAGCCAATGTGCATGGTGATGTGCTGCATATCAATACCTTTAATTTCTAAACGCTTCAGTAAGTGCGGTGTAAAGTGCAATCCTGCTGACGGTGCCGCTACGGCTCCTGTTTTTTTGGCATATATGGTTTGGAATCTGTCTTTATCCTCAGGTTCTACTCGCCTGGTGATGTACTTTGGCAACGGTGTTTCACCAATCGCATCTATCATGCTATAGAATTCCTCGTTCGTACCATCAAACAAAAATCTTATGGTTCTACCCCTTGAGGTGGTGTTGTCAATGACCTCCGCTACCAACTCTCCTTCACCAAAATATAGCTTATTTCCTACTCTTATTTTTCTAGCAGGATCTACCATCACGTCCCATAAGAATGCCTCTTTATTGAGCTCTCTTAAAAGAAAAACTTCGATTTTAGCACCTGTCTTTTCTTTGTTGCCATAAAGTCTTGCTGGGAATACTTTGGTGTCGTTTGAGATCATGACATCCCCTTCGTCAAAATAATCTAGCACGTCTTTGAACATCTTATGCTCAATCTTTCCTGTCTCTTTGTGAATAACCATTAATCTGGACTCATCCCTGTTTTCAGCCGGATATAACGCTATTAGACCAGAGGGCAAATCAAACTTGAATTGTGATAATTTCATAAGTATATTTAATTTTCAAAGGATGTGATGGAATTCCTATATAAAAAATATTCATTTTCCGAAAAAGGAAATAAAAGTTTTTTACCAGGTTGTTCCATGTGTATTATAGTAGGGTTAAAAAATCTTTATTTAGAAAATTTAAGTCTGCAAAAATAGTGAATTATTTTGTGAAATTGTAGTAAATTGGGTTTTTAGTTAGTATGACAAAACCATCTTCCTGCGGCTACTAGCGTTCTGTGGAAACATAACATTAAATGGTCTGTGGGGACACAGACCATGGAAAATGATTATTGTAAACTAAAAAAAACAACGCTACCGTGGTCTGTGTCTTCACAGACCGCAACAATGGTAACTAAATAAATGTTCTGTGGAGATACAGACCATGGAGTAGAGAGTAGATTAGTGAGTGTTCTGTGAAGGTGCAGACCTTGGGATGATTATTGTAAACTAAAAAAACAACGCTACCGTGGTCTGTGTCTTCACAGACCGCAACATAGCACTAAGAACTAAATGAATAACGCAACATCAGTAAATAGAAACTCAAAAATGCTTCTAAATGAGGTGTATTTCTGGACAGATACGATTAAGGATTGGAAGCATTTACTAAAAACCGATACTTATAAATTGATAATTTTAGATTCATGGCGATATTTAGTGAAACTAAAGAAAGTTAAAATCTATGCTTTTGTAATTATGCCTAATCATTTACACATAGTTTGGGAAATGCTTTTTTTGAATAAAAAAGAAATGCCATATGCGAGTTTCAATAAGTTTACGGCGCACCAATTTCTCAATAAACTAAAGTTGGAAAGTATTTCTGAGTATAAAGAAAATAGTATCGAAAGGAGTCATCGTTTTTGGACAAGAGATGCCTTGGCAATTCATTTGGATAGTAAAGAGAAGATTGAACAAAAGATTGATTATATTCATTTAAATCCTTTGCAAGAACATTGGAATTTGGTAAAATATCCTGAGGAATATCATTGGTCATCGGCAAAGTTTTATAAAAATGGCGTGGATGAATATGGCATATTAACACATTATATGGATAGGTTTTGAATTATTAGTATTGAAAATGGTCTGTGGGGACACAGAGCATGGAGAAAAGTTAGTGCTAACCCGTGGTCTGTGTCTTCACAGACCGCAACAATGGTAACTAATAAAAATGGTCTGTGGGGACACAGACCATGGAGGAGCACTTTGTGAACTTGGTGAGAAGCTTAGTGTTCTTTGTGGTTAACAAATATTTAGTTTTAAAATAAAAAACGACATGTTAAAAGTAATAAAACTCATATTCGAAAGTTTTCGCTTTGCAGGTAGCGCACTGAAAGAAAATATATTACGAACCGCCCTGTCATTGGCAGGCGTAACGATTGGTATATTCTTAATCATTACCGTTTTCACGATGGTAGATGCCTTAGAAAAAAGCATTAAAGGTAGTTTTGACTTTTTAGGATCAAATGTGATCAATGTCGAAAAATGGCCTTGGGGTTTGGGAGAATCGGAATACAAGTGGTGGGATTTCATGAACCGTCCGCAACCCGTGTATGATGAGTATGAATACCTGAAGGAAACTGTCGAAAATGCGGAGGGCATTACCATTATGGCGGTAAGAAGGCAGAATTACAAGAGCGGCAATAACAGTACTGATGGCAAACTGCTATACGGCATTACGCATGATTATCAAGATGTTTATGAGATGAAAATCGAAAAAGGCAGGTATTTTTCGGAAATAGAAATAGACGGAGGCAGACAAGTTGCCATTATTGGTGCAAAATTAGTAGAAGATCTTTTTCCTAATGTTGATCCCATTGGCAAAGACATCACCATGAAAAATAGGAAGTTCAAAGTTATAGGACTCATGAAAAAAGAGGGAGAAAGTATGATGGGCATGCCAAGTAAAGATGAATCGTGCATGATTCCTTATAAAGGATTTCTGAAAATGTACTACAGTGGTAAAAGACGAGGAATAGGATCCACAATTTCTTTGAAAGGACGAGCTGATGACATAGGACTGGTAGAATTAGAAGCGGAATTAACTGGGCTTATGCGCAGAAAACGTGCCTTAAAACCGAAGGACAAGGATAATTTTGCCCTAAACCGAACAGAGGCGCTTGCCAATGCCATCGGCAGCATGTTTGACGGGATAGGTTTTATTGGAGCAATTATCGGAGGATTTTCTATTCTTGTTGGCGGCTTTGGCATTGCCAACATCATGTTCGTATCGGTCAAAGAGCGTACCAATATCATCGGTATTCAAAAATCATTAGGTGCCACCAATTATTTTATTCTTTTCGAGTTTTTATTTGAGTCAATTTTTCTAAGCATTATAGGTGGGCTCATAGGTTTGCTCTTGGTTTACCTCATTACCTTTATTCCCATGGGGTCTCTCGATGTGGTGCTGACAACCAAAAATATTACCATCGGCTTAGTGGTCTCTGTAGTTATTGGGCTATTGGCAGGCATCATTCCAGCAGCGCTGGCAGCACGTTTAGATCCTGTAATTGCTATTCGGACTACTTAGGTTTTGGCCTATGGTGTAATCTAAATTTAATGCCATTATCATAGGGTGATTTGGCCCCATG
>CAYRIF010000319.1:0-3695 GCA_964424205.1 uncultured Roseivirgaceae bacterium
CGATTTAGGTGACCATTATCAACCTCCTCACAAACAAGACTGATTGTCCTTATTAAATAAAAAACCATGAAAAAACACATACTAATTATCATTTCTCTAGTTACATTTATATCATCCTGTAGTGACAAGTTTGATGTTGAAACCATTGATTTCAAGGTGGAACTCTTAGACGATGTCTCCCCTGTAAAAGTACGCTGTACTGTTAATGGCAACTGGGACTATGTACGGTGGGGTGCAGATGGAGGAGTCTATAATGATTATAAAAGCAATACCTTTGAATATGTTTTTGTTTCGGAAGGTACTCACACCATCGAAATGTCAACATGGAAAGATAACACAAAATATATTGGAGAAAAAGAAATCACAATCCCTGAACCTGCCACAAAGTTGAAAGTATCAGGCTTCCAGCTGACTGACCTTGGCTTAAATTCAATCTCCTTAGAAGGAGGATCATACACTTTGGAAATTGATTATTATAATGAAACTGAATACGATTATATTAGCAAAAAAATTACTATTGATCAAACCTCATCAGGTGTTGTTATTCTAAATAATCCTATAATATTGGACATCGATGGTTTTTTTAACTCTAATTATATCATATATGTGCGATTAAAAACAGTTGAAACTAACCCTGTTGAAATTTTCAGAAGCTCAAATTGGTTTATAGAAGGACCCGAGGTTGAATCTCCCGAAATTTTAAGAGTAAGGAACTTGCATGACGATAAATTTATTTATTTAACTGTTGATTGGATGCCATAACGCAAAGAGGCTCCTTCTAAATAGTGATTGCCCATTCTTCACTTACGCCGCTTCTTCCCACGAGCATCCCCACCAACCCTTTTATTCTTTTTATGAAATGCCCCTTTGAAATTCGGGTTTTCCCTTCTTTTGAAATGGTCAATTTCTTTTTTGATTTTAGTGTTCTCTTCTCTTTCGGTTTCTTCTACGGTTACCTCATGTGGCAATTGTTTTTTAGGAATTCCCTGCTTGATGAGTTTTTCTATTTTGGTGATGTGCAATAGTTCTGCTTCATTGGCGAAGGTGATGGCGATGCCCTTGTGCTGCGCCCTGCCTGTCCTGCCGATGCGGTGCACATAGTCTTCATAAATAATGGGCACATCAAAATTGATGACATGGCTCACCTCGCTCACATCAATCCCTCTTGCCACCACATCAGTCGCCACGAGCACTGCTATCTCTCCTTTTTTAAATGCTTCAATGGTATTGATTCTTGTGTTTTGCCCTTTGTTACCATGAATTACCCTTATTGTCTTGTCAGATTTTCTTGATAAAAATTTAAAAATATTATCGGCGTTGGTTTTAGATTTTACAAAAACAATAACTCTTTTGAATGCTTTGGACTTAGCAAAAAGGTGCGATAGCAAATTAACTTTCGTCCTAAAGTTTGGTACTTCGTATAATACTTGTTTGACCAGTTCAGCGGTTATTTTTTCAGGACTTACTTCTATTTTTTCGGGGAAATCCAGAAATTCATGCGACAGTTCTATTACTTTGTCAGGCATAGTAGCAGAAAAAAGTAGGTTCTGTCTTTTGGTAGGAATAACCTCCAATATACTTCTGATTTGTGCCATAAAACCCATGTCCATCATCTTATCCGCCTCATCTAGCACCATCGTTTTTATTTGCTTCACAACAAGCTCTCCCCTTTTATAAATATCCATAAAACGCCCAGGTGTCGCTACTAAAATATCGATGCCTGCATTAATGGTTTCTATCTGCGTTTTTGGACCTATTCCTCCATAAATACTCAAATGCCTGAGGTCGGTATATTTTGAAAGTTCGGTGATATCAGCATCAATCTGCATGGCTAATTCTCGCGTGGGGGCTAAAATCAATGCCCTTGGCGCATCGCCTTGCGCATATTTTACTTTCATCAATATCGGCAACACAAAAGCAGCGGTTTTACCAGTGCCCGTCTGCGCGATGCCCATCACATCATGCCCAGCCAACATTAGCGGAATTGCCTTTTTCTGAATGGGCGTAGGTTCAGTATAACCCATATCTTCAATGGCGTTTAGCAATTGCCGGTTGATTTTAAAATCTTCGAATGATGTGATTTCCTTTGCCATTAATATTAACTATTCATTTTTTAGTATATAAAAATTGAATCCGCTAATTTGCCATAAATACAAATAACATGAATACGATTCTAATTTTAAATGCAAATATAGTCAATGAGCAGAAGATTGTTCAGGGAGACTTATTAATAAAAGGGCAATACATTGAACGCATCGGTAGCAACCTCTCACACCTTCCAGCAGATAAAGTCATTGATGCCAAAGGGAAATACCTGTTGCCTGGTTTGATTGACGATCAGGTACATTTCAGAGAGCCAGGGCTCACCCATAAAGCGACTATTTACACCGAATCAAAAGCTGCAGTGGCAGGAGGTGTCACCTCTTTTATGGAAATGCCCAATACAATCCCGAACGCACTCACACAAACATTGCTAGAAGACAAATATCAAATTGCTTCGGAAACCTCGCTTGCCAATTATTCTTTTTTCATGGGAGCGTCTAACGATAATTTGGAGGAAGTTTTAAAAACCAATCCAAAAAATGTCTGCGGCATCAAAATTTTTATGGGTTCTTCCACAGGAAATATGTTGGTAGATGACGAAAAAACACTTGAAAACCTGTTTTCTAAAGTGGACATGCTGATTGCCACGCACTGCGAGGATGAGGCGACCATCAGAAAGAATATGGCGGACTTCAAAGCAGAATACGGAGAAGATGTGCCCATTTCAAAGCACCCAATCATCAGAAGTGAGGAGGCGTGTTACAAATCTTCTTCTATGGCGGTGGCATTGGCAAAAAAACACAATACCAAGTTACACATTCTGCATATTTCTACTGCCAAAGAAATTGCTTTATTCGACAATTCATTGCCATTAAAAGACAAACGAATTACAGCGGAGGCATGCATTCACCACCTATGGTTTGACGATAGTGATTATGAGCAGAAGGGTACTTTTATCAAGTGGAATCCTGCAGTGAAAACAGCCAATGACCGAACACAAATTTTTCAGGCAGTGCTAGACGGAAAGATTGATGTCATCGCCACAGATCATGCCCCACATACATTGGAAGAAAAACAGGACACTTATTTCAAGTCACCATCGGGCGGCCCATTAATTCAGCACAGTTTGGTAGCCCTGCTTGAATTTCATCATCAAGGAAAAATTAGCCTTGAGAATATTGCCGAAAAAGCAGCACATCACCCAGCCATACTATTTCAAGTTGAGAAGCGTGGCTACATCCGTGAAGGGTATTTTGCAGACCTCGTATTGGTAGATCTGGACAATCCATGGACAGTTTCCAAAGAAAATGTATTGGCTAAATGTGGCTGGTCTCCTTTCGAAGGACAAGTATTTAAGAGTAAAGTAACACAAACATTTGTTTCAGGGCATTTAGCTTTTGATCATGGGAGTTTTAATGAAAACAAAAAAGGTGTACGGCTGACATTTGTGCGGTAATAAATTAAAGTTTTTTTCTTTGAAAATTTGAGGTAAAGCAATAGATTTGCATTCCAAAAAATATTTGGTGGTTGTAGCTTTCCGAATCGTTTCATGTTCGGGACAGGCAACTTCGCTACTTTACATAAGTAGTAAATTATTAAATGGTGGTTGTAGCTCAGTTGGTTAGAGCATCGGTTTGTGGTACCGAGGGTCG
>CAYRIF010000320.1:0-3664 GCA_964424205.1 uncultured Roseivirgaceae bacterium
AGAGAAAACCCCCTTGATAGAGAACATCTTTACCATCTTTACAAAAATGAGTTGATGGCAAATGATTTCCCTTTTGTTGAAATAAAAGGGGGGGAGGGAATGCGGCTGCAAACTGCTATTGCAGCTATTGGAAAAATCTTCTAACTCCCCCAACAAAGTCTCTCGTAGAGCCTATCCTACCTTTGCGATGACTCTGGCGAGTTTTTAAAATTAAATTTGGAGAATAAACAATTCCACTTACCTTTGCATCGATATACAGGGGTGCTGATAAAACGGCTGAGATTATACCCAACTTGATCCAGATAATGCTGGCGTAAGGAAGTATTCCATACTAATATTCCCCTCTGTTTATCATTTTTATAAATTAAAAATTAATAAAATGATAAAATTTACTTTTGCTGCTGCCCTATTCCTTGTACTATCATTTAACGGATTTTCGCAACACAGCATCGCTGGAAAAATAGTCAATTCCAAAACAACAGAAACCCTGACTGGTGCAAACATTTGGTTGGATGGTGGTTATCGTACTACAACTTCTGATGCCAATGGAAACTTCCAAATCAAAAACATCAAAACAGGCACATACGCTTTAAAAGTTTCTTATGTTGGCTTTAAAAATTACAGTAAAATGCTAGATGTGAACGAGGACATTACACTTGAAGTCACCCTTTCTGAAAGACCATACTTGACAGAAGCGGTAATTGTATCCGCCACCAGGGCAAACGACAAAACGCCAATGACATTTTCCAAAGTGGATAAAGCAACCATCAGCAAGCAAAATTTAGGACAAGACATTCCATTTTTATTAAACCAAACCCCATCTGTGGTCACCACTTCAGATGCTGGAGCAGGAGTCGGCTATACTGGCATCCGTATCCGCGGCTCAGATGCGACTAGAATTAACGTAACACTTAACGGAATCCCACTAAATGACTCAGAATCACAAGGTGTATTTTGGGTGAATATGCCTGATTTCGCAAGCTCAGTAAATGACATCCAAATCCAACGAGGCGTGGGCACCTCTACCAACGGCGCTGGTGCTTTTGGCGCTTCGGTCAATATTCAAACCTCCAATTTCAATGCAGCCGCTTATGGAAAAATCGATAACTCATTTGGTTCTTTCGGCACAAGAAAGCATAGCTTACAAATGGGCTCAGGTCTCATCAATGACAAATTTACCTTCGATGCTCGTCTATCCAGAATCTATTCTGACGGCTACATTGATAGGGCTTCTGCTGATCTCAATTCCTATTTTATATCGGGAGGGTATTTTGGCAAAAACACGCTATTTAAAATTAATATTTTCTCAGGAAACGAAGTTACGTATCAATCTTGGAATGGTGTGGACGTAAAATTATTAGAAACAAATAGAACCTTTAACTCCGCGGGTCAAATAAACGACAGTACTTTCTACGATAATGAAGTAGACGACTACGGCCAAGATCATTATCAAGCCCTATTTGCACATGATTTCAATGACAAATTCGCAGTAAACTTTGCCCTGCACTATACCCACGGCGCAGGTTTTTTTGAACAGTATAAAGTCAATAAAAAACTTTCTGACTATGGCTTAGAGAATGTAGCCATTGGCAATGACATCATCAAACGATCAGATATTATAAGGCGGCGGTGGTTGGACAATGATTTTTACGGGTTTACTTACTCGTTAAATTACGCCCCTAACAGCAACAGCAACGTCATTCTAGGTGGCGCTTGGAATACCTATAAGGGTGGCCATTTCGGTGAAGTGATTTGGGCTAAATATGCAAGTAATGGCAACATCAGGCATCGGTATTACGACAATGTTGGTGAGAAAAAAGATTTCAATTCCTTCTTGAAAGTACAGCACCAATTGACTGATAAACTAAGCCTATTTGCAGATGCACAATTCCGTAGCATTACCTATTTTACCGAAGGAATTGACAGTGATAGAAGGGAAATATTCGAAAATGTAGATTTCGATTTTTTTAACCCAAAAGTAGGTGTGGTTTATGATTACAACAAAAATACTATTGCCTACGCCTCCTTCAGTATTGGCAATAGAGAACCCATCAGAAGTGATTTTATCGATGCCCCCACTGGTAAAAAACCGCTTCATGAATCATTACGAAATTTAGAAGTCGGATTTAAAAAAGCTACTTCAACCTATACCTTTCAGGCCAATTATTACCTGATGGACTACAAAAATCAATTGGTACTGACTGGTGAACTGAACGATGTGGGTGGCAGTGTCAGAACCAATGTGCCGAAAAGTTATAGGACAGGAGTAGAACTATCACTTGCTTACGAGCCAAGCAAGCAGTGGAACATCAATGCCAATGCGACTTTTAGCAGCAATAAAATTGAAAAATTTTCTGAAATACTATATGACTACGGACAAGCATGGGACGAGTACAAGGTGATTGAAAACAAAAAAGAACATGTGGACATTTCCTTTTCTCCCAATATCATCGCAGGCGCAAACATTTCATTTTTACCTTTAGAGAATTTAGAACTCACCCTGCTTTCGAAATATGTAGGCAAACAATATTTAGATAATACTCAGAACAATGACCGACAAATTGATGCCTACTTTGTCAATGATTTGCGCGTAATTTATGAACTAAATCCAAAATTCATGAAGGCATTAACATTTTCGCTGTTGGTTAATAATATTTTTGACGTTAAATACGAATCCAATGGCTACACCTATGGCTACCTTGGTGGCGGAGATACTTACAGAGAAAAATTCTACTACCCACAGGCGGGTACAAATTTCTTGGCGGCTATTTCGATGCAGTTTTAATTTTAAGACCTTATACACTAAATTTGCAGTACGATTTGAATAAAATACTATGATAGCGTTACCAGTAGTTCCAAAAAGAGAGGATAGACAAAAAAAACCCAGTTGGCTGCGGGTTAAATTGCCCATCGGGCAGGCATATAAAGATGTACGGAAAGTGGTGAGTGAACATAAACTACACACCATTTGCGAAAGTGGTAACTGCCCGAACATGGGCGAGTGCTGGGGTGCCGGAACTGCTACTTTTATGATTTTGGGGAATGTATGTACTCGCAGCTGCTCTTTTTGTGCGGTCGCTACGGGCAGGCCACCTGAATACGATGAAGGAGAACCAAAAAGAGTAGCGGAGGCAATCAAACTGATGAAAGTAAAACATGCCGTCATCACCTCGGTTAATAGAGATGAACTAAAAGACAAAGGTGCTGAAATCTGGTATCAGACGGTTAAAGAAACAAAGAAATTAAGCCCTGATACCACCATAGAAACGCTTATTCCTGATACAAAAAGTAATTGGGATGCTTTGATTAGGATGATTAGCGCTGGGCAAGAGGTCGTTTCGCACAATATGGAAACAATAGAAAGGTTGTACCGAAGGGTTCGTCCGCAAGCTAAATATAACCGAAGCTTGGAACAAATCAAACGCACCAAAGCATATGGAAAGCGAACAAAATCTGGTATCATGCTAGGACTGGGCGAAACAGTTGACGAAGTGCACAAAGCCATGGATGACTTGGCTGCACATGGCTTAGATATTTTGACATTGGGGCAATATTTGCAGCCTACCAAATTGCATATTGAAGTAGCAGCATTCATCCATCCCGACCAATTCGAAAAGTATATTGAAGAAGGACTTAGCAGAGGATTGAAATATGTGGAATCTGG
>CAYRIF010000321.1:0-1641 GCA_964424205.1 uncultured Roseivirgaceae bacterium
CTGTTAAAACCCTTGCACGTCAAACCGTAGAACTACAATTAATTACTTGATAATCTACATATTAGCGTTTTTCAGCAGACCCTATTGAGATAAATTTATTGGGGATATACTATGAAAAAAGAAATAAAATATAGCGATAATACCAAAAATGTACTCACCGTTTTTAGTCCCAAAGAGCACAGTGATGTCACTTTTATCTGTCTGCCTGCGATGGGCGTCAGGGCAAGTTTTTACGACACCTTCGCAGATAGTTTGAGCCAGCTGAACTACAATGTGGTGACGGCTGATTGGCGTGGGCAGGGAAAATCGTCTGTGAGAGCGTCCCGAAGCATAGATTTTGGGTACGAAGATATTATTGGCGATATAAAAGAAACAATTGACTATGCAGATGCATGGTTTCCAAATACTAAAAAGGTAATTGTCGGTCATAGTTTGGGCGGTCAGCTGGGTAGTTTATATGCTTCTAGGTATGCAAATAGGATTAGTGGGTTGGTTTTAATCACTTCATGTAACGTATATTATAAAGGTTGGGAAAAAGGAACAGCGATGAAACTGCGTTTTGCAGGCAATGTATTCTACCCAGTAAGCAAAGTTATAGGGCATTTCCCGGGCATTAAAATTGGATTCGGCGGCAAAGAAGCCCGAACGGTCATGAAAGATTGGTGCAACAATGCACTGAATGGAAAGTACGAAATCTCCAATTCGGATTTTGATTATGAAAATGCCTTGCACAAGTTGAGTAAACCTGTCTTGTCCATTTCGGTTGAAAACGATACATTGGCGACAAAGCGAGCAGTGGAGAATCTTTATAAAAAGTTTAACGCATCGTCTACTATTTCACATGTACATCTCAATGCTGGTGAAACAGGAATAGCGCCACTTAATCATTTCAGTTGGGCAAAAGAACCGGCATACTTTACTAACGTGGTAAAAAACTGGACACAGGAAAATTTATAAAATAAATGATATGAAAAACATAAAATCGATAATACTACTATTGGCAATTCTTTCATCTGGAAGTATTGCAGCACAAACGAAAAAACCTAAAAAAGTGCTGAATGTCGCATTTTTGATGATCGATGGCATTTACAATTCGGAGTTGATGGCACCTTATGATATTTTGCATCATACTGTTTTTCATACCGACTTGGGCATGAAGGTTTTTACTGTGTCACCTACCAAAGACCCTGTGATTACTTTCGAAGGGTTAAAAATTATTCCAGATTATGCCTTTGATAGCAAAGACTTGCCCACCATTGATGTATTGGTGGTCGCCAGTGCAGCACATAGCATGGATTCGGATTTGGAAGATGAAACTTTGATTAATTTTGTGAAAGAAAAAGGTGGGCAGGCGCAATTTGTGATGTCGCTGTGTGATGGTGCATTTGTATTGGCAAAAGCAGGATTGGTAGAAGGAAAGGAGTCCACCACTTTTCCAGGGGATATCCAAAAATATCGCGCTATGTATCCCCAGCTCAAAGTGCATGAAGGCGTGAGTTTCGTCCATGACGGAAAACTAATTACCGCTGCCGGGGGCGCAAAATCGTATGATCCAGCACTCTATTTAGTAGAAATCCTCTACGGCAAAAC
This sequence comes from uncultured Roseivirgaceae bacterium, assembly GCA_964424205.1. GTDB lineage: Bacteria > Bacteroidota > Bacteroidia > Cytophagales > Cyclobacteriaceae > CAYRIF01. The sequence goes on from CAYRIF010000321.1 coordinate 1,591, forward strand.
ATCTGCTCGAGGAGTGGCAGGTGGTTTAGTCATTGATTGGGACAAAGACAA
>CAYRIF010000321.1:1741-3572 GCA_964424205.1 uncultured Roseivirgaceae bacterium
TTCCGACTTATTCGGAACGGTAAAAAAAGAAGGTGCGCTATACCGCAACATGCATATTTGCTGACTGAATTATTTCGGAAGTCACATCTTTTCCGCCACTTAAATTATTGAAGATGCTTCCAATGGTATAAATGGGTCCCCAAGGAATGCCCCACCAACCCACGATCAGTGATAGAAATGTAAATCCTAATCCTTTGACGGTGGCACTTTCACCTGACCGAATAAAATATACATCAGAGGATCTTCTAAAAGTCATGACTATGATTGAAATAGTGTATTGATAAATGACAAATTTCCCACCTGATTCTAATTCTCTGTTGATTTGAGCAGTTGATAACCCTTCTATGTTCTTGATTTCCATATATAAAAAATGTTTGCTTTAAATACTTTTGATACTATATTTAGTGTTTGGGTAACCTGCTTTTTAGTAGGATGTAATAAAAATGAGTAAATTGCAACTGAACTTTCTTCTATATATTTATTCAACAAAGGAAAAGAGTGTATGCATGGATTAGTATTTACACAGTTAAAAAAATATGTGACCACTAAATATGATTTTTCAACATGGCTTACGTTGTTGGAGAATGCGGGTCTTAAGGGGGAAATTTATCTCTTGTCAAAAATCTATCCAGATGAAGATTTGGTGAAGATTGTAACTGCTGCCTCCGAGGCAACAAAACTACCTGCTGCTGATATTGTTGAGGACTTTGGTATGTTTCTAGTGCCAGACTTACTTAAAATATATGGCGCAGCACTAGATCCAAGTTGGAAAACGCTTGATACTTTAGAACATGTAGAAAATACAATCCACAAAGTAGTGCGTATGCGGGACGCTGCTGCTTCACCACCAAAACTTATTTGTAAGCGATTGTCTCCTACAATTATTGAGATTACCTATACTTCCGAGCGGAGGTTGTGTGCACTGGCAAAAGGACTAACCAAAGGCGTTGCCAAGCATTACGATGAGGATATAAGCATTGTAGAGCCTACTTGTATGCTTAAAGGTGACAGCGAATGTAAATTGATTATTACCCAACATTAAAAAAGCATCTGCTACAACTAGCAGATGCTTCTAAAATTTGTTTTAACTAAACGTTATTTTCCAGCATTATACCTGCTTGACACTTCTTCCCAATTAATGACATTGAAAAAAGCATTGATATAATCAGGTCGTCTATTTTGGTAATTTAAATAGTAAGCATGTTCCCATACGTCTAATCCAAGAATCGGCGTACCACCACAGCCAATGCCTGGCATCAGTGGGTTATCCTGATTAGGGGTGGAGCAAATCTCTACTTTTCCACCTGACTGTACACATAACCATGCCCATCCTGAACCAAAACGAGTAGCTGCTGCCTTGGCAAAAGCATCTTTGAATTTATCAAATGAACCACAAGTAGCATCAATTGCCGCTGCCAGTTCACCAGAAGGTGTTCCGCCACCATTGGGGGACATCACTTTCCAGAATAGGCTGTGGTTGTAAAATCCACCCCCATTATTTCTAACCGCTCCATTGGTCATGTCCAGTCCATCCAGAATATCTTCTATAGATTTTCCTTCGAGGGCTGTACCTGCAATGGCGTTGTTTAAGTTATTGGTATATCCTGCATGGTGTTTTCCATGATGAATTTCCATAGTTCTAGCATCAATATGTGGCTCCAATGCATCGTATGCATAAGGTAGTGCCAGTAATTCAAAAGCCATATTTATAATTATTTATATCGGTTTAACATAATTTAGAATGAATCCAAATATACTAAATTTATAAATACAGATTTAGGAGCAACAGATTATTTATTTCGGATTTTTTTAAAAAATAGATTGAGTAGCG
>CAYRIF010000322.1:0-3560 GCA_964424205.1 uncultured Roseivirgaceae bacterium
TGAAAAAGTTTCCCTTCTACAAACAAGCTGACGCCAAAGATTGCGGTCCTACATGTCTAAAAATAATTGCGAAGCATTATAAGAAAAGTATTTCCCTCCAACAGTTGCGTAATTTAAGTGAAACGACCCGTGCAGGCAGCAGCTTATTGGGCATGAGCGATGCTGCAGAAAAATTAGGATTTCGTTCGTTAGGTGTCAAAATATCATTGAATCTTCTTTTAGAAACACCGCTTCCCTGTGTTTTACATTGGAATAAAAATCACTACGTGGTCCTGTATAAAATAAAAAAAGGGATTTTTTACGTGTCAGACCCAGCACATGGCTTATTAAAATACAGCAAAGCAGCACTTATAAAACATTGGATAGGGAATAATGCTACTGAACAGACAGAAGAAGGCGTCACCTTGTTGCTAGAGACCACTCCTAAGTTTTTTGAAAATCAGTTTGATAAAGAAGAAACAGCCTTGGGCTTTGACTTTCTCGGCAAATATGTTTTTAAATACAAGTCTTTTTTATGGCAGTTGGTAGTAGGTCTTATTGCTGCCAGTTTGTTACAGCTTATCTTTCCGTTTTTAACCCAAAGTATTGTTGATGTTGGGATCAAAAACCAAGACATTCATTTTATATACTTGATTCTATTTGCTCAGTTAGCCCTTTTTGTGGGGAGAACGGCGATTGAAGTAATTCGGAGTTGGATACTCTTACATTTAAGCACACGCATTAATATTTCACTGATATCGGATTTTTTCATTAAGCTGATGAATTTGCCCATCGCTTTTTTCGATACACGGATGACAGGCGATATATTGCAACGCATCAATGACCATAAGCGCATAGAGCGGATTTTAACCACCTCGTCATTGAATGTGCTGTTTTCAATGGTAAACCTTGTTGTTTTTGGTGTGGTGTTGGCATACTATAGCCTCGCCATATTTGGCATCTTTTTGACCGGTAGCGTTCTTTACTTTTTATGGGTAATTATTTTTCTCAAGAAACGTAGAGACTTGGATTATAAACGTTTTTCACAGGTCAGTCAAGAGCAGAGCAAAGTCATTGAGCTTATCAATGGCATGCAAGAAATAAAACTCCACAACGCCGAAAAACAAAAACGCTGGTCATGGGAATACCTACAAGCCTGTTTGTTTAAACTTTCCATTGAAGGATTGGCGTTGGAGCAGTACCAAAGCGTGGGGTCAGGATTTATCAATGAATTAAAGAATATTTTGATTACCGTCCTATCTGCGAAATTGGTAATCGATGGTCATCTCACATTGGGAATGATGCTTGCTATTTCTTATATTGTAGGGCAGTTAAATTCCCCCATTATGCAACTCATTAATTTTATTAGAGAGTTGCAAGATGCAAAAATATCGCTGGAGCGACTTTCTGAAATTCATAGTAAAGAAGATGAAGAACAATTAGACGAAGAAAAGATCACAGCACTACCAAAAGATCAAGACTTTGTGCTTAGTAATCTATCGTTTCGGTACATTGGGTCGCCACAGTTGGTATTAGAAAAATTGGATTTGCACATCCCCGCCAATAAAATGACGGCCATCGTGGGCGTCAGTGGCAGTGGAAAAACGACATTGATGAAATTGTTATTAAAGTTTTATGCGCCAATAACTGGAGAAATAAAAATTGGTAATTATGATTTAAAGCATGTATCACAAAAAGCTTGGCGAGCACAATGTGGCGTAGTCATGCAAGAAGGCTATATTTTTAGTGATACCATCGCTAATAATATTGCAGTGGGCGTTGACTATGTGGACAAGAAAAAATTAGCGCATGCGGTGGACGTAGCCAATATTCAAGAATTCATTGAAATGTTACCACTCTCCTATAATACTAAAATAGGCATGGAAGGAGTTGGTTTGAGTACCGGACAAAAGCAGCGATTGTTAATTGCAAGAGCGGTATATAAAAACCCAAATTTTTTGTTTTTTGATGAAGCAACAAGTGCATTGGATGCAAATAATGAAAAAGTGATTATGGAAAAGCTTGACACATTTTTTGAAAACAAAACCGTCTTAGTCGTTGCGCATCGGTTAAGCACTGTTAAAAACGCACACCAGATAGTAGTACTAGACAAAGGGAAAATAGTAGAGGTAGGAAACCACCAAGCATTGATAAAGCAAAAAGGTAGTTATTATAGTTTGGTGAAAAATCAATTGGAGTTAGGAAATTAAATTAACCAGACCTCCTAGGTTTTTTGTACACCGAAGCGTTGGCGCAAGTGTAAAAACCTAGGAGGTCTAAAGAAGCAGATGCCAAATAAAATAGACGACATAAACTTAAGAAGCGAAGAAGTACAAGAGATACTGACTAAGATTCCACATTGGATGATTCGTTGGGGAAGTGTTCTATTTCTCTTACTCATTGTGATGTTATTGCTAATTTCTTGGTTTGTCAAGTATCCTGATGTGATACCATCACAAGCCATCATCACCACACAAATACCACCCCAAAAAGAATATGCGAAAATTACAGGAAAGCTCGGCCATATTTTGGTAAAAGATACCCAATTGGTAAATCCTGATCAACCATTGGCAATTATAGAAAACACGGCAAATTATAAAGACGTATTTCTATTAAAGTCAATCATAGATACCATCAAGGTCAATAGTAAGTCGTTCGTTTTTCCCATGGATAGTTTACCAATGCTGTTTTTAGGTGATATAGAATCTGACTTTGCTTTGTTTGAAAATAGCTATATGCAGTATATGCTGAACAAGGAATTACAGCCATTCATCAATGAAGCAGCGGCCAATGAATACTCGGTATTGCAGCTTAACAGACGTCTAGAGAGTTTAAACGCACAGAAGAAGTTGAATGCCACCGAACTTAATTTAAAGAAAAAGGATTTGGACCGTAATAAGTCCTTATTTGAGAAAGGGATTATATCGGCATTGGATTATGAAAACAAACAACTAGATTATTTGCAAGTGGTGCGTAATTATAAAAATAGGAGTGTATCTATTTCTCAAATTCGAGAGGCAATTAGTAATGCGCAGAAGACATCACGGGGTACAGAAATTAGTAAAACCAAAGAAGAAATGATTTTATTAAAGAATGTACTTCAATCTTTTAATCAATTAAAACAACGTATCAAAAGTTGGGAATTAAACTATGTGCTAAAATCAAATATCAAAGGGAAAGTATCCTTTTTAAACTATTGGAATGAGCACCAAACGGTAAATCAAGGCGACATGGTATTCACAATCATTCCAACAGAAAACGCATCATTTATAGCAAAACTAAAAACACCACTCCGTAACTCAGGAAAGATAAGGGTTGGACAGGTGGTCAACATTAAATTAGAAAACTACCCAGATACAGAATTTGGCATGTTGACGGGGAAAATCAAAAGCATCTCTTTAATGCCAGACAAAGAAGGGCTATATTTAGTAGATGTCAGTCTCCCTGAAAAATTAATTACCACCTATAATAAAGAAATAGCGTTCAAACAGGAGATGCGTGGTGTTGCAGAAATTGTTACCGAAGACCTACGACTTATAGAACGGTTTTTTTATCAGTTTAAAAGTATTTTGGATACGTAA
>CAYRIF010000323.1:0-3543 GCA_964424205.1 uncultured Roseivirgaceae bacterium
GGGTTGTATGCTGTAGCAGGGTATGGCAATAAGGGATTTGGAAGAGGCAGGTATCCAGATTGGTATTTGTCCTATATGTATAGTCTAAACAAGGCGTATCATCATAAAACATGGGGAACTGATTTCACAAGAGATGATTTTATTCCATTATTTACTCTAAAAACTTTAGTACAGACAGCGTTGTACAATTGGCTGTTGAGGCAGGTGCCAAATATTTTGTGCCTTTTAATAAGCACCATGATGGCTATTGTTTGTGGGACTCAAAATACACGCATAGAGATGTGATAGATATGAACCCCTATAGAGATATCTCAAGGGAATTGATAACTGCTTGTGAGAAGAAGGGTTTGAAACATGGCTTTTATTTTTCGGTAGAGGATTATGAGTTTCCGATTATTAAAGAAAAAGGAAACTTAAAATTACGACTATGGTCTAAAAACATGGCAGCTGATAATGTAGGTGTTGTAGAAGCTAAAGGAGAGTATTATACTGATTTTGAGTCGAAACATGCCAATGGTATTGTTTCAGGAAAAGTACCGGTACATAGCTTTATTGATGATTACCTTTTGCCGCATGCAAAAGACTATATTGATAATTACAATCCTGATATTCTATGGTTTGATGGGGAATGGCAGCGCTCTGAGAACTATTATAAGACGCCTAAAATTGTTGCCTATTTTTACAACAACGCAGCAGGAAAAAAGGAAGTTGCCTCAAACGATTGTTTGGGAAAGGGGACTCGTGAACATTCCGGTGACTTTTATACCAGTGAAACCAATGGATTATCCCTGGGAAGAGAATAGGAGTATGAGTGAATCGTATGGTTATAACTGGGCGGATTCCTTATCAAATTACCTTACGGCGGATGAACTTATTGAAATGCTGGTGAGAATTCTTGCGAAAGGAGGAAGCCTTAACCTCATTGTAAATCCAGATGGGAGTGGTGCAGTATCAGAAATTCAAAAAACACTACTAAAAGAATTAGGGGCATGGCTGACAGTCAACGGAGAAGCAATTTATGCTTCACGAACCTATGAGGTAACTGCAGACAACACGCAACTAGGGCAGGTGGTTTGGTACACCAGAAGCAAAGACAGTAAATATGGTTACGCCATCTGTTTCGATTGGCTGAAGGGAGGAAATTTTGTTTTACCAGGTGGAAATCCAGTGTGGGATACAGAAGTGTATATGCTTGGTTATGATAAGCCACTTGAATGGATTGAAGCTCCCAAATGGGGATTGTCAGTTAAAATTCCAGAAGAGATGCTTCTTGATCCAACAAAAAGACCAAGCCAGTATGCTTGGGTGATTAAATTTGAATGGGATAAAGCACATAAATTTGGGGTGAATAGAAATTCTCCTCAATAAAGAATAGCCAAAAAACAATGCGCTTTCTAAGCGCAATTTTATATAGCAATCAAAAATCATCAAGAGAAAATTTATTGAATTAAAATTTAAATATAGCATCATAACTAATTGATAATTAACTAATTATAACAAGTTATATTAATTGTTAATTTAACTATGAGCATTTCCGCTTTTTTAGAGTAAACACTATCATATATTAAAAAGCTTTGTATTTTTAGGTTTTAACAGATAGAAAAAGACAGAATTAATGGCGGAGAATGTAACGCATGCCTATACCGAAGATAGTATTCGGTCACTAGATTGGAAAGAGCACATCAGGTTACGCCCTGGTATGTATATTGGTAAGTTGGGAGATGGGTCGGCACAGGATGATGGTATCTATGTATTGGTCAAGGAGGTAATTGATAACTGTATTGATGAGCATGTCATGGGACATGGAAAAACGATTGATATAAAAATCACTGACCACCGTGTAGAAATAAGAGATTACGGCAGAGGAATTCCACTCGGAAAAGTGGTGGATTGTGTTTCTAAAATCAACACAGGAGGTAAGTATGATTCCAAGGCTTTCCAAAAGTCAGTAGGACTAAATGGAGTAGGTACAAAAGCGGTTAATGCACTTTCACAATATTTTAAGGTACAGTCTTATCGTGATGGGCAGACAAAAATTGCAGAATTTAACCAAGGTGAAGTATTAACGGATGCCAAAGTCCAAAAGTCAAGTGGTAGAAACGGGACATTTATTGTGTTTGAACCAGATGGAACCGTTTTTAAGAATTATCACTACATTCCGGAGTACCTGGAAAGTTTGCTTTGGAATTATTGTTACTTAAATGCTGGACTATCAATCAATTTCAATGGAAAAAAATACCATTCGCCCAATGGGCTACTAGATTTATTGACAAATAAAACAGATGCTGATAATCTCCGGTACCCAATCATTCACTTAAAGGGAGATGATATAGAGTTAGCATTGACGCATTCTAATCAGTACGGCGAGGAATATTACTCCTTTGTAAATGGGCAATATACAACGCAAGGCGGAACACATTTGGCGGCATTTCGTGAAACTATTGTACGAACCATCAGAGATTTTTACAAAAAAGATTATGATGCGGCTGATATCAGAAGTAGCATTGTAGCAGCAATTTCTGTGCGGGTGATGGAACCAGTTTTTGAGTCACAAACCAAAACAAAATTAGGCTCGTTGAACGTCGGTCCAGAAGGACCCACCATGCGTACTTTTGTGAATGATTTTTTGCGTAAATATTTGGATAATTATCTTCATCAGCATTCCGATGTGGCTGACGCACTGCTGAAACGTATTTTACAATCAGAAAGAGAGCGAAAGGAAATTGCTGGCATCAAGAAATTGGCAAATGAGCGCGCTAAAAAAGCCAATTTGCATAATAAGAAATTGAGAGATTGCAGGGTACACTTTAATGATAAAAAAGGAGACTTGCGTGATGACACCATGATTTTTATCACTGAGGGAGATTCGGCAAGTGGTTCGATTACTAAAACGAGGGAGGTGAAAACACAAGCCGTATTTAGTTTGCGAGGTAAGCCATTGAACTGCTACAATCTGACCAAGAAAGTGGTGTATGAAAATGAAGAGTTTAACCTATTGCAACATGCGCTGAATATTGAAGATGGGATTGAAGGGTTGCGTTATCGTAAAATCATCATTGCTACAGATGCCGATGTGGATGGTATGCATATTCGCTTGCTACTGTTGACTTTTTTCTTACAGTTTTTTCCTGATTTAATTCGTAATGGGCATGTTTATATTTTAGATACACCACTTTTTAGGGTGCGAAATAAAAAGGACACGTACTACTGTTATAGTGAAAAAGAGAAAAAGGAAGCAATTGGAAAACTAACCGGGAAACCTGAGATTACTCGTTTTAAGGGATTGGGGGAGATTTCGCCAGATGAGTTTGGGAATTTTATAGGAGAGGACATAAAACTAGATCCGTTGATTTTAAAGAAAGATACAAGTATCAAACAAATTTTAAGTTTTTATATGGGTAAAAATACACCCGACAGACAAAAATTTATTATCGATAATTTGAAGGTAGAGCTGGATATTGTAGAAGAGGATGTTTTGGTTGAAGCGTAATTAAAAAAAATGAACCTTATATGGTAAAAAAAAGACCCCACCTATGCTAAGGC
>CAYRIF010000324.1:0-3533 GCA_964424205.1 uncultured Roseivirgaceae bacterium
GATGATTCTGCTAAAGCCATGCCTACAGCATTGGCAATTCCCTGTCCTAGTGGACCAGTAGTTGTTTCCACACCCGGGGTGTCATGATACTCAGGGTGTCCTGGAGTCTTGCTTCCCCACTGTCTGAAATTTTTCAGGTCATTCAATGACAATTTATAACCATATAAATGGAGTAAGCTGTAAATCAGCATGCTACCATGTCCGCCCGATAACACAAAGCGATCTCTGTCAGTCCAATTAGGATTGGCAGGATTAAACTTCAAAAACTTGGACCAAAGTACTGCGGCAACATCAGCCATGCCCATCGGTAATCCTGGGTGGCCTGAGTTTGCTTTTTGCACACCGTCCATGGATAATCCACGAATAGTATGGGCAATATTTACTAATGATTGAGTTCCAATATTTACTGTTTTTGATTTAGCCACTTTGTTTAGGGAGTTATATTACAAAAGTTCTTTATTTTTAGATTTTTAAAAATAGCAAAATAATTTAATTGAATCTAGCAATGCAGTATTTTAATACAGGAAGTGCTTCTAAGTAAAAGAAAAATATGAATAAGCAAAAGAAAATAGCACCCTCTATATTATCCGCAGATTTTTGGAAACTAGGAGAGGATATAAAAATGGTAGAGAAAGCAGGGGCGCACGTGGTGCATATCGATGTAATGGACGGACATTTTGTGCCGAATATTACTATTGGTCCGTTGATAGTGAAAGCAATCAAAGGGAAAACCACCATGCCGCTGGATGTACATTTAATGATAGAAAATCCAGGGCATTACCTAGATGCTTTCATAACGGCGGGGGCAGATTATTTAACCATTCATTATGAGGCGTCTATACATTTGCACCGTGAGATTCAACTGATAAAAGCAGCAGGAGTAAAGGCTGGAGTTTCGCTCAATCCACACACACCACTGAATGTATTGGATGATATTATGCATGACTTGGATTTGATATTAATCATGTCAGTGAATCCTGGTTTTGGTGGACAAAGTTTTATTCCGCATACATTGAATAAGCTGGAACAATTAAAAGCCATTCTCAAAGAGAAGCACCTAGAACACATAGAAGTGGAGGTGGATGGCGGTGTGAAACTGAACAATATTGGCGAGATAGCAGCTGCTGGAGCGGATATCTTAGTGGCAGGTTCGGCCATTTATAATGCTGAAAATCCAAGTGCTACTATTGCTGAAATGAATAAGATTTTGTCTGGTTTATAAAGGACAAAGGTAATTCCCACTCAGCGTCTCCTGCAAGGGATTCTGAGTTGTTTTGTAAACAGACAGAGTTCTCTGAGAAAGTGCAGCGCTAAGAATGTTGTTTTTTCAACGTTTAAAAAGCATGCTAAAAAACCCTTTGTGCTTATTGGCTTTGGCATCTTCAGCTGTGTACCTTAGTATAGGCTCAAGTTTTTTGACAATAGAACGCTCAGATTTTATTCCCGTCGTTTTTTTAATCAGATGACCATGCGAAAAATAAAGTATTGATGGTACACCCATTACTTTAAATTTTCTTGCAAAAGTTTCATTATCATCCGCTTTCACCATTAGGAAATGCGCTTTTTCTTGATATTTCCCAGCGATTTCTCGGTAGGTGGGTTCAAAAGCTTTGCAGTTGTGACACCAGCTGGCCCAAATTTCAACGACTACAGGTTTTGTTGATTCCTGAATAAATGCTTCTATTTCCTTTCCGTTTGGTTCTGTTATCATGTTTTTATTTTTTAGTATAGGATTCCTTTATTAGAATATTTACTAAACTCTAATCTACCAATATAAGTTTCAAAGTGCTAATGAATTATTGTAAAAAAGGTACAATATGTTGCTACTTGACAATTATGTGTCTATTTTTGCAACAGTACACTAAAGATATTACTATGGCAATTATAATAACAGACGAATGCATCAACTGTGGGGCTTGCGAACCTGAATGTCCGAATACCGCTATTTACGAAGGCGGCATAGAATGGACATGGGCAGGAGGCACTAGTTTAGACGACAAAGAAGAACAAACTCCTGTTTCAGAAGAGTTCTATTATATTGTAGCCGATAAGTGTACCGAATGCAATGGCTTTCACGAAGAGCCACAATGCGCGGCTGTTTGCCCGGTAGATTGTTGTATTGATGATCCTGATCATAGAGAAACGGAGGAGGCGCTTTTGGCGAAAAAAGTGAAATTGCACGGAGCGTAGTTTTTAGATTTTTAGAAAAGAGATAATCTCTTCTTGGTCTTTTGACCCACTAGTTTAAGCAACCTACATCAAGCCATCTTAGCCCTTTTAATTAAAAAAGAATTCAGCACTTGATCGAAAGGTTGGCTAATATCCGCTGCTATAAAATCAATTTTATATTGCCCACATTTTAGTTTTAGTTTTTCAAAAAGAGTACTCATTTGGTTTTGATAGTATGACCTAATTTCTGAAGGTTGTAGCTTTAATTTTTCACCACTTTCTAAATCATGAAACTCATACGGTCGGTCTTCAAATTTAAAATCACGTTCGGTGGCATGGTCGGTCACATGGAATAATAGGATTTCGTGCTTGTTGTGTTTTAGATGTTGCAGTGCTTCAAATATCTCGTCGAGGTTATTATTGCTTTGGAACATGTCGCTAAAAATCACCACCAACGAGCGCTTGTGAATTTTTTCAGCAACCTCATGTAGCACTTTTGCTATATTGGTTTCTCTGGTATCTGTACTGGTATGCAGCATTTTCTCTAGGTAAACCAATAGCTTATGAATATGCGATGGCGTTGACTTCACCTGCGTTTGTAATTCAATTTGATTTGAAAAAGTAAACAACCCAACGGCATCCCGCTGTTTTTGCATCAGGTAGGCAAGTGCTGCTGCTGCTAATATGCTGAAAGTAATTTTCCCTTTATTATCCACAGGGTAATACATGGAGGACGAGTTATCAATCACCAAGTGACACCGCAGGTTTGTTTCTTCCTCAAATCTTTTCGAAAACAATTTATCCGTCTTTGCAAAAACCTTCCAGTCGATGTGCCGGGTACTCTCCCCCGTATTGTAAAGTTTATGCTCGGCAAATTCTACAGAAAATCCATGGTAGGGAGACTTGTGCATACCAGTGATAAACCCTTCAACAAGTTGCCGTGCCAGTAGTTCTATATTGCCAAATTCTCTTGCTTTTTTAAGTTCGTCCTGCATCTGCTATTTTCAATTCTATCAAATGTATTAAACCCAAATGATAAATCATGTATTTTGTAAAAAAACTAAACGTTTTTAGTTTTTTACTCTTTGGTTTGTGGAGACACAAACCAAAGCCTAACGGATTTATTAAGCATTTTAATTTTCGACCTCTATTTTAACCTTAATAACTCCCTTCTTAATCATGTCAATCTTTTTAGCTGCAGCATAGGAGACATCAATGATGCGATTTTTTGCAAATGGTCCTCGGTCATTCACTCGTACTACAACGCTTTTATCATTAGAGAGGTTTGTGATTTTTACTTTTGTACCAAATGGGAAGTCCCTATGTGCTGCAGTAAATTTAGTGCTATCATAGATTTCTCCATT
>CAYRIF010000325.1:0-3505 GCA_964424205.1 uncultured Roseivirgaceae bacterium
TCATACCTCCTGGCAGACCGGCGATGATATTATTGACAAGCTGTTTTTTCTCCTCTTCCGAAAGGATATGAAAGTATTTTTCAGCAGCTATTTTTTCTGTGGCGGAATATTCTTTCTCGGCATTGTCTCTTTTTAATAAAAATAATTCGAAGGCAGCGAATGCAATTTTATCAAACCGCAAGGCTGTTGAACCATCCTCCAGTTTATAATCTAAATCTGTGCGTGTCCAATCTACCACGGGCATGAAATTGTATGTGACGATTTTGATGCCACATGCAGCGAGGTTTTGAATGCTTTGTTTATAGTTTTCAATGTATGTTTTAAAGTCTCCCGTTCTTCTTTTGATGTCTTCATGCACCGGAATGCTTTCTACCACCGACCAGAATAATCCTGCGGCTTCAATCTTTTTTTTTCTTTCAATAATATCATTGATAGTCCAAATTTCACCATTCGGAACTTGGTGTAATGCAGTGACTATCCCAGTAGCACCTGCCATTCTAATGTCAGCCAATGATACTGGATCATTAGGACCATACCAGCGAAATGTTTGTTCTAGTTTCATATTTTTGTTTTTTTGAGATTCCTGCTTTCACAGGAATGACGAAGGAATTATACCCCTGAAAATGCACTAAATCCGCCATCTACAGGCACTACAATCCCAGTAATAAAACTGGAATTGTCATCGCACAACCAATACAATGTGCTCAATAATTCTTTAGCTTCACCAAAACGTTTCATGGGCGTATTGGCAACTATTGTATTTCCCCTTGCAGTCAGTGAGCCATCTTCATTCAGTAACAACCTTCTATTTTGCTCCCCAATAAAAAAACCAGGCGCGATGGCATTCACCCTGATTTTTTCAGCGTGCTTTTGCGCCATTTCTACCGCAAGCCATTTGGTGAAAATGTCAATAGATGCCTTGGAAGTAGAATAACCTACTACTCTTGTAAGGGCTTGTTGTGCTGCCATGGAAGATATATTGATTACATTTCCCGCACCTTGTTCCGCCATTTGCTTGCCAAAAACGATGGTGGGCAACACGGTTCCTTTCAAATTGAGCTTGGTGACCGCATCAAAGTCATCCATGTTCATATCGAAAAAACTATCTTCGGGCATGATGGTTGCTCCCTTCATATTTCCCCCAGCGGCATTCACCAAAATGTCTATTTTTCCCCATTCTTCTAAAATATTTTGTCGAGCGGTTTCCAATTGCTCCTGATTCAAAACATCAGCAACCAACCCAATGGCAGCTCCTCCTGCTGTTTTAATGGCGTCAACTTTTGCTTGCACCGTGGAAGCAGTTCTTCCTAGTATAGCAACTTTAACACTTTTTTTTGCGAGACCAGCTGCCATGACACCTCCCAAAGCGCCAGCTCCTCCTGTTATAATTGCTACTTTACCTTGTAAATTATTCATCATTTTTTCGTCCTATATTATCCCAATCGTCTGTACGAAACGAAGTGGCAGGAATGCCTGCCGTATTATACAGCGTTCCAATAATATAATTTCCTGATAGGCTAATTGGGCAATTTGGTTTGTCTGTGCCCCATACTAACACGCTATCATCTTGTTGTAAAACCATGTTATCTCCAAAGAATGCAGGTAGATGGGTTTGGGCATTAACTCCTATCGAAAAACAGAGTAGTAGAAGCAGCAGGGGTATTAGTTTTTTGAAGATATTCATTTTCTAGTTAATTTAAATGTATTGATTAAAGATATGAAAAAAAACATTTTTTTGTTTTAATTAACTTCCGAACCGACGGTCATTTATATCAATTATGACTTTTTGTAAAGCATTCGATAAAACTGTATAATGCTTTAAGTCATTTTCGGTAAGCCAAGTCAAGGCATCACTACTATTGTTGAGCATACTGATTACTGCCGCCCATTCTTTGGCATCATTTTCCATCAAATATTTATAAGCAGATGGTCGGTCGTCCAACGCACCAAGAAATTCTGTAATAACTTCAAAATTGAATTTATGGAGAAAAGTAAGCGCAGATTTATTATCATGCACTAACACATCGGTAAATGCTGCTAACTCTTTACAATCATTTTCTTTTAGCCATTCGTACGCTTCTTCTTTTTTGTACAGCGCCTTTGCTAGCATGATAATTTCTTCTGCGGTGTATTTTTTTGTTTTAGAATTCATTTATAATAATTAATATAAAAAGCCAAATAACCAAAGGGGTATTTTATTTTCATAGCCTAACTCAATATTATCAGCTGCAATAAAGGCATTTTTGATATTTATAATTTGCTTATAGCCCTTATTTTTGCCACCAATTTCAAAGGCATACTTATCATTTACGATGAAATCTCCATTATCTGGATAGGTTAACTGATAATCTTGTGATAGTTGATTAAAAAAAAAGGTTTCTCTTATACTTCCTTTATTTGGGTCAGTGTTTTTAATAGCATAAAGGTAATTGGTATTTTCAAAAAATAGTTTTTCAGGCTTTTGCAAAGTGCTAACGCCAAAACTATCTTTGTGTAACGTTTTTAAAACATTTGCGTCGCTGAGATAATGTATATACTCCAGCAATGTTTTTCTGGTCACCTTGATTTTGTTGGCTAATGCAGAAATATTTGGCTTAAAAGGTACTGATTGACTGATTACATAAAGCAATTGTTTGATTTTATTGATAATTGAAGGATCTGTATTTCGTAATTGGGGTAATTCTATTTCTATAATCATATTGATGATTTCTTGTAATCTTTTGTAGTATAATATTTCATCTTGGTCATAAAAAGGAAAGTACCCTATTTTCAGGTACTCATCAAAATACTGCAACACCTTGAATTTTGTTGTGATTTGGAGTGCAATTTCCAAATGATTTTTTACTAAGTAATCTAATTTAATAGATGAAAAATCAGTATCGAAATTAAAATTTATAAACTCTCTGAATGACATGCCCTGCATATTATATACCAATGCCCGTCTGCTTAAATCGCTACGTGAATTCAATATTTCTAGCAAAGAAGAGCCAGTAAACACAACTTTTAGTGTAGAATGTGCGTCATAAATATTTTTTAATTCAATGGACCAGTTTTTATACTTATGTACTTCATCAATAAATAAGTGTTCTCCTCCTTTTGCAACAAATTCAGCCACAAAATCAGTGAGGTTATGTGCAGAAAAGTACAAATCATCTAGTGAAATATATAGGGCTTTTGTCGATAACCCATATTCTTGTTTGATATATTGGAGTAAAAGAGTTGTTTTTCCAACTCCACGGGAGCCTTTTATACCAATGAGTCTTTCTTTCCAAGGTAATTGGCTTAACAAATACCGCTGAAAGGATAAATCTGCCTCATGAACAAAGTGGTTGTGTTTGTTGCGTAATTTTTCCATAATGTATTGTGTGAACGTCAAAATTAATTAAAAATGTGTATTTGAAGAAACAATTATACAATTATTTTGTATTCCATAGAACGCATTATTGCTTTACTTCAGCTATTTATTAGACTTGTAGTTGTTAATTCTATTAAAGAGAGTTTTTAA
>CAYRIF010000326.1:0-3497 GCA_964424205.1 uncultured Roseivirgaceae bacterium
TACAGCAAGCAAGAATAAATATTGAAAAATCTAAAATTCAACTTACAGAAACTTCGCAAAGACTAAAGCTAAATTTGGAAACTGCCCGTAGCGACTATCAGTTTTCCATAGAGCAGTATGCTACTACCGAAAGTAATTTGAAATTGGCGGAGCGAATAGAAAGGAAAGAGCAAATTAAATTTTTGGAAGGTATTTCGTCTAGTTTTCAATTGACGGCGGCTCAGCAACAGTTGTATGCGATACAACAGCAATATCTGCAATCCATTTTAGAAGTCATCAATACGAAAGTTAAATTAGAAAGCGCATTAAATATCACTACTCAGAAATAAAAGCACAATGAAAAACATTTATACTATTTTAGTAATGGCACTTTTGCTTACTGCTTGTAAAAGTGAAGAAAAGCTGCCTGAAAATGTAAAGGAGTTAACAGATATAAAAACAAAACTCAAAACCCAAATTGATAGTTTGACTGTGAAATTAAAGGAGGTAGAAGGAAAATTGGCAGAATTTGACACTACTAAAAGACTTAAGGTGGTGACGGCATTTGTAGCTAAAGAATCTAATTTCAAACATTATGTCGAAATGCAAGGCACAGTCCAGGCGGAAAAAAGTATAGAGATTCATCCTGAAATGGGAGGGACGGTCAGGGCTATTTTGGTAAGTGAAGGGCAAAAGGTACGACAAGGGCAAACTTTAGTGAGGTTAGACCAGTCGGTCTATGAAACTAATATTCAGGAGGTAAAAACGCAATTAGCTTTTGCCACTACCACCTTTGAAAGGCAGGAGCGACTATGGAATCAGAAAATTGGTTCTGAGATGCAATTTTTACAGGCAAAGAACCAAAAAGAAGGATTGGAAAGAAAACTATCTACCCTCTATGCGCAGGCAAATAAAATGAAAATTATTGCACCCTTTAGCGGAACGGTTGATGAAATATTTCCTAAAACGGGTGAATTAACAAGTCCACAAGCACCGGTTGTGAGACTGGTTAATTTAAAGAATGTGTATGTAGAAGCGGATGTGACGGAGACATACTTAAAGCAGGTGAAAAGTGGAACTGAAACAATTGTGAATTTCCCATCGCTTGACTTAGAAAGAAATGCCAGAATATCTCAAGTTGGAAATTTTATCAATCCTAATAACCGGAGTTTTAAAGTAAAAATTAATTTAGATAATCGAGACAACAGTATTAAGCCCAATTTGTTGGCAGATATAAAGATAAGAGATTTTGAAGCGGAGGGCATTGTTTTACCTGCTACATTGGTGCAAGAAGATCAAAATGGTGATAATTTTGTATTTGTACTTTCAAAACATGGAAAGTCATACGAAGTTGAAAAAAGAACAATAAAAATTGGGAAGGAGTATAATCATCAGGTTTTTGTTGAAAACGGATTGAAGGCAGGTGATATGCTAGTGGATGAAGGCGCAAGGTTTGTGATTAATGGGGATGAAGTTTCTTTGAAGAAATAACAAATCTAAACAGCTAAAAACAGATTAAATGAGCAATAATATAAATAAAGAATTTGGACTCTCCAGTTGGTCAATCAAGAATAAAGCGACTGTTTTTGTATTAGTATTTATTTTGATTTTCGCTGGTATCCAGTCGTATGTGAATATGCCACGGGAAGCATTTCCTGAAATTGTGGCACCTCAGATATTTGTTTCGACACCTTATCCGGGTAATTCAGCTTTAGATATTGAAAAACTAGTAACGCGTCCGCTGGAAAAAGAAATTAATGGCATCTCAGGGGTTGATAAAATCACCTCTACCTCGTTGCAAGGCTATTCTACAATATCAGTTTTGTTTGATTTTGAAGTAACGCCTGATGAGGCACTTAGAAAGGTCAAAGACAAAGTGGATGCCGCCATGTCGGATAAGGATTTCCCAAAGGATTTGCCAGCTGATCCGAATGTCATAGAAATGAATTTTGCGGAAATGGTGCCGATTATGAATATCAACCTTTCAGGTGAGTTTTCGATGGATCAACTTAAGGATTATGCAGAGTATTTAGAAGATGAAATTGAAGAGCTTCCTGAAATCTCAAAAGTAGATATCCGTGGAGTCCAAGATAAAGAAATCGAGGTGAGTGTCGATTTGTATAAAATGGAGGCTTCTGAAATTAGTTTTAATGATATTGCTGGGGCAATAAAAAATGAAAACATGACTATTTCTGGTGGTGACTTGCTGGAAAATGGGGTGCGAAGGGATGTGCGTGTAATCGGGGAATTTAGATCCGCAAAAGAAATTGCAGACATCATTGTGAAGCGGGAAAAAGGCAATATTGTTTATCTGCGTGATATTGCACAAGTAAATTTTCAAGAGCAGGAAAAAGAAAGCTATGCTCGGGAATTTTCTCAACCGGTGGTGATGCTCGATGTTATCAAACGTGGTGGCGAAAATCTAATCCAAGCATCAGAAAGTATTGATGCCATTTTAGAGAAAGCCAAAGAAGAGGTTTTTCCCTCTAATCTCATCATTTCTAAAACCAATGACATGTCTAATGATACTAAAACCCAAGTCTCAAACTTGGAGAATAGCATCATTTTTGGAGTGCTACTAGTGGTGCTTGTGCTGATGTTTTTCTTAGGACTTCGAAATGCACTCTTTGTGGGGATTGCCATTCCTATGTCCATGTTTTTATCATTTATATTGTTAGGGGCAGCAGGTGTAACACTGAATATGATGGTGCTTTTTGCGCTGGTACTAGCCTTAGGAATGTTGGTAGATAATGGTATAGTGGTGGTTGAAAATATCTATAGACTCTTAGACGAGGGTTACTCGAAAGTAGATGCTGCAAAGTATGGAGTGGGCGAGGTCGCCATGCCAATTATAGCCTCTACGGCTACCACGTTAGCGGCTTTTCTTCCCTTGGCATTTTGGCCCGGTATGATGGGCGAGTTTATGAAATTTTTGCCAATCACATTAATAATTGTTCTCGGTTCCTCACTTTTTGTGGCGTTGGTTATTAACCCTGTTTTGACCGCCATTTACATGAAAATAAAGGAGGATAAGGTGCCATTTAAAAAGGTCTTAAGGACAAGCGTAATTTTAGTTATTATTGGCGTATTAATTATTGTAGCAGGATTTGCAAAAATGGGTTTAACTAATGCAATCGGATTATTACTTATTGTATTCGGGGTGCTTCGGATTGTATATACCAAAGTGTTTGCACCCATAACCCACTGGACGCAAAATAGATTGCTGCCGTATTTTGAGAATTTATACGAACGATTGTTACGTTTTTCTTTGGCAGGAAAAAAAGTCTATTTATTTTTCTTTGGGACTATTGGTTTGCTTATTTTGTCGATTATGCTATTTGGAGCGTTCCCTCCGAAAGTATTGTTTTTTCCTGATGCTCAGGCAAAACAGGTTTTTGTTTTTATAGAATACCCCATAGGTACTGATATTGAAAGTACGAATATACTTTCTGAGAAAATTGAAAATAAAATTGAATCATACCTCAAAAAATATGAAATTGAAGGAAAAAATTATTTGG
>CAYRIF010000327.1:0-3444 GCA_964424205.1 uncultured Roseivirgaceae bacterium
ACTACCTGGTCAAGTATGATTACCGCCAGACTTAATACATAATATTTAAAGTAATTTGTTTTTTGCATCTATCTAAATGTTATAATTCTATTTTCACAAATAATTTTAAGTCATCAATTTCCAATAGTTTTCCATCGGTGATGATTTCTTTTATCTCTAAATTTAGCGCTTGTGTTTCTCTGCAAATGTATTCTTTGTTTGTTTCCAATGCATTGTTTAGAAATTCCTCATTTTTCTGAAGGGCAATCATGATTTTATCCTGTACTTCCATCCCCATTTCTTTCCTGAGGTTTTGAATTCTGTTCACAAACTCTCTCGCTAATCCCTCTTGCTTTAATTCATCAGAGATGTTCACATCAAGGGCCACAGTCAATCCACCTTCATTGGCTACCAACCATCCTGGAATATCTTCAGAGGTGATTTCTACATCATCAATGTTTATGTAAATGGTTTCGTCATCTGCGTGCATTTCTAGCTGACTACCACTTTCCAACACCTTTATCTCCTCTTGTCCAAACGTACTTATTTCAGCAGCAATTAATTTTACTTTGTTGCCATACTGTTGCCCAAGTTTTCTAAAATTCGGCTTAATTTTTTTGATAATTATCCCTGAGGCATCATCAATATATTCAATGCCCTTTATGTTTACCTCCGTCTTTATCAACCCCTCTACTTCTTGAATCATTTCACGCATGGAATGATCTAATACAGGTATTAGCACCTTTGAAAGTGGTTGGCGTACTCTTATTTTATGTTTTTTACGAAGTGAGTGAACGAGCGAAGAAATATTTTGTGCCATTTTCATTTTTTCTTCCAGCTTCGCATCAATTATTGCTTCATCAACTTTTGGGAAGCTACTCAGGTGTACAGATTCCAGTTGCTCTTTGCCACTGACCGTATTTAGGTCTAGGAACAACCTGTCCATATAAAACGGTGCAATTGGACTTGCTAATTTTGCAATGGTCTTCATGCAGGTGTATAATGTTTGATAGGCAATCCTTTTATCCCTGGTAAAATCTCCTACCCAAAAACGCTTTCTATTTAATCGCACATACCAGTTGCTTAATTCATTAATTGTAAAATCTTGTATTGCCCTGGCTGCCTTGGTAGGCTCATAATCCCCATAAAAGGCATCTACTTTTTTGGATAGGCTATGAAGTCTCGATAGAATCCACCGATCACTTTCTGGTCTTTCTTCAATTGGAATTTCATCTCCTTCGAAGGTAAACTCATCCAAGTTGGCATAAAGGGAAAAAAACGAATACGTGTTTTTTAGTGTGCCAAAAAACCGTCTTTGTACTTCTTGAATGCCCTCCTCATTAAACTTTAGATTGTCCCACGGATTGGCATTTGAAATCATATACCACCGAGTGGCATCAGGACCGTATTTGTCGATTGTCTTGAATGGATCAACGGCATTGCCAAGTCTTTTTGACATTTTATTGCCATGTTGGTCTAATACGAGTCCATTGGCAATTACATTTTTGAAAGCAACACCATTAAATAGCATTCCGGCAATGGCGTGCAAAGTAAAAAACCAGCCTCTAGTTTGATCTACACCTTCAGCGATAAAATCGGCCGGGTAATTTTTGTCAAAAATGTCTTTATTTTCAAAAGGATAATGCCACTGCGCATAGGGCATGGCGCCCGAGTCAAACCAAACGTCAATAAGATCCAATTCACGGGTCATTTTTTTGCCCGAAGGGCTGACCAAGAAAACATCATCCACATACGGACGGTGCAGGTCAAAATCATCGCCGATTTGTTCGGTCATAAATCCTGCATCAATAGATTTTTGAACTTCCTCTTTTAGCTCAGCAAGGGAGCCAATGCATATTTCCTCCTCGTCATCTTCAGTACGCCAGATTGGGAGTGGTGTTCCCCAATATCTTGAGCGGCTTAAATTCCAATCCACCAAATTTTCAAGCCAGTTGCCAAATCTTCCTGTTCCTGTAGATGCAGGTTTCCAATTGATGGTTTTATTTAAATCAACCAGTTTATCTTTGAAATCTGTCGTTTTTATAAACCATGAATCCAGCGGATAATAGAGTACTGGCTTGTCGGTTCTCCAGCAATGTGGGTAGGAGTGTTCATATTTTTCTACATGAAAAGCCTTATTTTCTATTTTCAGCTTGATGGCAATCAGCACATCGGTTGATTTATAATTTGGGTCAGACTCATCCTTGTCCTCATAGTTTTTAACGTACATACCAGCGAAGTCGGTAATTTCATCCACAAATCGTCCTTTTTTATCTACGATGGGCAGGTCATTTCCTTTTTCATCTTGTACAAAAATTCCTGGAATATTATTTTGTACACAAGCCCTGTAATCATCAGCACCAAATGCTTTTGCCAAATGTACAATTCCTGTACCATCATCAGTCGTCACATAGTCGCCTACGATTACCGTAAAAGCAGGGTGAGGCAAATCTATATAGGGCAATAATTGTTCGTATTCCATGCCCACTAAGTCGGTGCCTACATAATTTTCAATGACTTCATAAGGGATTAATTTATCACCAGCAGTATAGTCTGCAATATTTAGATCCTTTGCTTTTTGATTGAAAAAACCAGCAAGTCGTTTCTCTGCCAAAATTACATTCACAGGCAAAAATGTATAAGGATTAAAAGTTTTAACCTTTACATACTTCACGTTTTTGGCAACTGCCAAAGCACTATTCCCTGGCAACGTCCAGGGTGTGGTGGTCCAAGCTAAGAAGTAGTCATTTTCTGTGCCTTTAATCTTAAACTGTGCAGTGATAGAGGTGTCCTTTACCATTTTGTAGCAGCCTGGTTGGTTTAGTTCATGCGAACTTAATCCAGTACCTGCTGCCGGAGAGTAAGGCTGAATGGTATAACCTTTGTATAGCAATCCCTTGTCATAGAATTTTTTTAAAAGAGACCATACAGATTCAATATATTTCGGCTCAAAAGTAATGTATGGGTCATCCAGATCTACCCAATAGCCAATCCGCTCGGTTAGTTCATCCCACTCCCCTTTGAATTTCATTACTGCTTCTCGGCATTTTTGATTGTATTCTTCAACAGATATTCCTGCCCGTCCGTCAGGCGGGTTTTTGCCTATATCCTCTTTTGTAATGCCTAGTTCTTTTTCTACCTGTAACTCAACTGGCAAGCCATGCGTATCCCAGCCGCCTTTTCTTTTTACCTGGTAACCTTTGAGCGTTTTGTATCGGCAGAAAATATCTTTGATAGCACGTGCCATCACATGGTGTATGCCTGGCGTACCATTGGCCGAAGGGGGTCCTTCGTAAAAGGTGAACGTATCATTTCCCTCTCTACTCTCTACAGATTTATTGAAAATGTCTCGTTTTTTCCATTCAGCAAGTACCTCTTCTGCTACTTTGGGGAAACTAAGGTCTTTGTATTCGTTGTATTTCACGGTGCTATAACACGTTAAATTTATTCAAGCTGCAAATTTAA
>CAYRIF010000328.1:0-3318 GCA_964424205.1 uncultured Roseivirgaceae bacterium
CCAGTATGCAGATAAAGGAGTTAAAATCATTCTGATTAATCCAAATGATCCTTCTAAAAGTGCCAATGATTCGATTGAAAAGATGGCGAAAAAAGCGAGAGAGAACAATTTTAAGTATCCATATTTGGCTGATGACAATCAAAAGGTGACCAAACTGTTTGGAGCAAGAAAAACGCCTGAGGTTTTTATACTAAAAAAATCAGGTTCACACTTTACAACTCGCTATCATGGCGCCATCGATGATAATCCACAAGTGCCGCAGGATGTTAGTAATCATTATGTTGCGAAAGCCTTAGATGAAATTTTAAGGGGTAAACCGGTGACTACAAAAATGACAAGGGCAACTGGTTGTATTATTAAGAAACGTTAGTTTGCTTTTTTTATGGTAAAAGTAAAAGTGCTTCCTTTGCCTTTTTGACTGTCCACCTTGATTGTTCCACCATTTTTCTCAATAAACTCTTTACATAAAATAAGACCAAGTCCAGTGCCTGCTTCTGAGCGCCCTGCTATTTTTGTAAACGATTCTTTCACTTCGAATATTTTTTCTTTTTCGATATTGGTCATGCCGATGCCTGTGTCACTTACTGAGACTTCTAAAAATGTGCCCTTTGTGTTAGAAAATATGCTAATTTTCCCTCCTTGTGGTGTGAATTTGATAGCATTGGCGATTAGATTTCTAATCACCAATTTAATCATGTTGAAATCGGCAAGTGCAATTTCACCTACTGGCACTTCATTTGTATAAGATAATTTATTTTTGTCAAGGCTTGATTTAAATAATTTATAATTCTCATTGATAATTTCATGTAAGTCAATTTCTACTTCGGTGACCTTGATGCCATGCATTTGAGATTTGCTCCAGTTTAGGAGGTTGTCTAGTAGGTTTACTGAATTTCCTACATCTTGCTGCAGATTATTGGTAAGTGATTTAAATTCATCCTGCGTAACATGCCCAGAACTCATCAAACTTAATATTTGCCTTATCGATTTAAGGGGTCCTTTTAAGTCATGAGAAATAATCGAGAGCAGTTTATCTTTACTGGCATTGATTCTTTCTAGTGCCTCTTTTTGTGCGTTAATATCCTCCGTCCGTTTCTTCACTTGCCCAGCAAGTTTTAAATTCTTACTTTTAATCCCCCAAACTTGAAACAAATATAGTGCCACAGCTAGTGCTAACAAGACTAAGCCAATGAGTGCTTTAAACCAATTTTCCTGGTAATAGAATGCTTCCTTAGTTAGTTTTATACTTTTAAAACCCTGAGACCATATATCGCCATCATTTTTAGCCCGCACTTTGAATGTATAATTTCCTGGTGGAAGGTTATTGTAGTAGGCAATTCTCCTTTCTTTAGCATCAACCCATTCTTTATCAAAGGGTTCAAGTTTGTATTGAAATTGTATTCTTTCAGGAGCAAAAAAGTAGAGACCAGTATAATGAATTTCAATATTTGAACTCTCCGCTTCAATTTTTAGATTTTTATAAGGTAAAAATTTATTTTTTCCTACCATTATTTTTTCGATTACTACTGTTGGTCGCTTTAGGTTTTGTGAAACAGCTTTTGTATCTAGGATAGAAATACCTTTGGCAGTAGGAAACCATATTTTTCCCTGCTGATCTATTATCCCGGATGACCCACCATTGATGCCCATACTTCGCATGCCATACGCTTTGTCGTATAGTTTGATTTTTGCGGTGATATCCTCTGTTTTGGTGACGGATTCCAACAAATATTTTTTATCAATAGTGTAGATTCCTTTACCAGTTGCTACCCACACTTTATTGCTTTCATCTATGATCGTTTGAAAAACGGCTATTTTAAATAACTTGTTGGCAACATTATATGTCGTAAATGATTTGCCATCATAGCTGCAGATTCCATTGTCAGTACTGAGCCATATCAAGCCATTGTTCTCTTGAAAAATATTAAATACCACGTTGCCGGCAAGTCCGTCTTTCATTGTGAAAGTTTTAACTTCTCCATCTTTGTACAGACTGAGTCCCCCTCCATTGGTACCTATTAGTATGCTCCCATTTTTGTTTTTTGAAAGACACATGATGAATGTGCTTTGCAATCCATTTTTTTTGTCAAGGATTGTTATTTGATGGTTTTTGTCGATGATGTTAATGCCATTGGCTGTACCAATCCACAGTTGGTTTTTATCATCTTGAATAATGCTTCTTATCTTATTGCTTGAGAGTCCTTCATTCTTGGAAAGTACTTTCTTTAATCCTTTGTCAAATTTGTAAAGCCCATCATAGGTTCCTACCCATAGATTTCCTGTGTCATCTTTTAAAAATGCCTTCACCCAGTTTTGGAATGCAGAGTTGTTAGGAGAAGAATAATTTTTAATTATCCCATCATGAAAAATGGAGATTCCGCCTTCAGTCCCAATATAATAAATTGAATCTACCTCATAAATAGTGTTTATGAAATTATTATGAAGCCCTTCTTTGATGCCATAATTCAAGAATAGCCCATCCTTTAATCGTACCAGACCACCTTTGTAAGTTCCAACCCAAAGACTCCCTTCCCCGTCATTTATAATAGCAGTGACATTGTTGTTAGGGAGTCCATCTTTTTCAGTATAGATTTTAATATTATCATCTCTTATCCAGAGGAGTCCATAGGTTGTGCCTATGAGGATATCACCATATTGTGTTTCGAATATTGTATTAATGAATCCATGAGGTAAGTTGTACTTATTCGATAAATTATCAATATGGTAACCATCTTGGATAGCCATTAATCCATTATCTGTACCAGTCCACAAGGTTTTTTTTGAATCTTCAAATAGCGCTCCGAAGGAGTTACTAATGACACCTTCGTTCGTGGTATATTGTTTAATATAGTTGTCGGATTTTTTAATCAATCCTGTGTTCCTTGTAGCGATCCAAAGGTTGTCTTGTGCGTCTACCAAAAGACTATTGATGGAAACGGTGCGTAAGCTTGGAAATTCATTCACTTTGGTTAATTGATTATTAGTGAGTTTTGCAAGACCATTTTTTGTGCCTACCCAAATCGTACCATCTTTGGTTTGTGCAAAGGATGTTACGAAGGCGTTTTTAAGGGTTGGAGAAGTCTGAATGGTATCAAATTTCCCCTGCTGGTATTTTAAAACGCCTGTACCATCAGTTCCTAACCATAGATTTTTGTGATGGTCTTCAAATAACGATAGAATGCCATTGGTTTTGAAATTTGGAGCGGTGTCTTTGTCAAAAACAGTAAATTTAATGCCATCAAATCGTGCTAGCCCATCAAAAGTAGCTATCCAGATATATCCATCACTTGTTTTAATGATGTCCTTCACTGCATTACC
>CAYRIF010000329.1:0-3316 GCA_964424205.1 uncultured Roseivirgaceae bacterium
ATACGTTTCAAAATTACTAACCGAACTTACTTCCAACCATTTTTCCTGTGCCGCAGAAAAAACTTCCATGTCAAAAGTCATCACAGGCGTAAATCCTAAATCGCCAGCGCATAAGTTCAACACCCTGTAGGGCAATTCTAATTTCTCCAACAGCCCTAGCACATGACTTTTCATCGCCTCCAATGCCTCCCATGATTTGTCAGGGTGCGTGATTTGTACAATCTCCACCTTGTCAAACTGATGCAATCTATTCAATCCACGTACGTGTGCTCCCCATGAGCCCGCTTCCCTTCTAAAACAAGGTGTGAAGCCAGCATGCTTAATTGGCAACTCTTCGCTTTTCAAAATCATATCACGATACATATTGGTGATTGGCACTTCAGCAGTAGGTATCAAATAAAAATTTTCCTCTTTGATGAAATACATCTGCCCTTCCTTGTCGGGTAGCTGCCCTGTCGCATATCCTGAGGCTTCATTAATTACAATGGGTGGTTGCACTTCTGCATAACCAGCCTTCACTGCCTCATCCAAGAAGAAATTGACCAATGACCTTTGAAGTCTTGCTCCCTTTCCTTTATAAACAGGAAATCCTGCCCCAGTGATTTTAATTCCCAATTCAAAATCAATGATATCATACGCTTTAATTAGTTCCCAATGTGGTTTTTTGCTGGCATCCAACTTAGGAAGTTCGCCATGTTCTTTTACAATCACATTGTCCTCAGGCGTTTTTCCTTCAGGCACATTTTCGTTGGGAATATTAGGGACTGTGTACAAAAGCGCCAGTAATTCCTGCTCGATTTTGGTCTGCTTGTCTTGAAGTGCTTTCCCAGTGTCTTTCAGCGCCGCTGTTTTTTGCTTGATTACATCCGCCTCTGCCCGCTTTCCCGCTCGCATCAGGTTTCCAATCTCTTTTGAAATTGCATTTCCCTCCGCTAACACATCGTCCAGTGCCGTTTTATTCTTTCTTCTATCAGTATCAAGCGTCAATATCCTTTCAACTGTTTTCTTCGGATTTTTAAATCCTCTTTTATTCAAACCAGTAATTATTTTTTCCTGATTATCCCTTATATCATTTACGACAAGCATTCTATCTTTCTATTTAAACACTATTTCCTATTATATAAAAAGACACTTAATTGATAAACCGATACTAAAAACAGTGAGGCAGTCAATCATTATGTCATCTATACAACAGCACAAAGAAACTGATTTAATCGCATCAAAGCGTCAATTAGCTTCATATTTTATAAAAAAAACGACAACTTAATCACTTTTACTACATTATCAGAGAAATTATCTTAGAATTCTTGATAATTAAACACAGTTAGGTTATACTTGCAGAGTAAAAGCGTCGAGACTTCACCGTGAAGTTAAATTTTAATATCTAAAACGCTTATCATAAAAATCAATATATCTTTTTACTAAAGCAAACCATTCAAAAGGCTCAACCCCTTTTATTTTTAAATTATGTACAATATAGAAGAATTAAATTTGAAGCTTCTTTCAGAGTTGAAGGAAGTAGCAGAAAAATTAGGCGCGAAAAATTATAAACGCCTCGCCAAAGAAGAACTTATCTACAAAATTTTGGATCAGCAGGCTGTAACGCCCGAAAAAGACTTACCAAAATCAGAGAAGCTGGAAAGAAAAAAGCCAGCGCCAAAAGCAAAAACTGACAAGTCAGAAAGAGCCAAGCCAAAACCAAGACCTGCAGCAAAAAGGAAGCCAAGGGTACAGCGTGAAAACGTGGCAACAGAAGAAACTACTGCTACACCTGAAAGCACAGAAAAGAAAGAAAGCACGGGAGATGCTGCTAGCGATATTCTAAAGTCGTTTGACTTAGAAGTTGAAAAAACTGAAACTTCTGCACCTAACCCAGCTGGAGCAAAAAAAGAACAACCCGTGCGTGAGCCAGTTCGTCAAGAGCGTAAAAAATTCTCAAACGATAACAGACCACAAAAAAGAGAAAATCCAAACCACCCTAATCCGAACCAGAAAAGAAACAACAATATTCTAAAGGAATTTGACGGACTCGTTGAAAACGAAGGTGTATTGGAAATGATGCAAGATGGCTACGGCTTCCTTCGCTCATCGGATTATAATTATTTGGCTAGTCCAGATGATATTTACGTATCACCATCACAAATAAAACTATTTGGACTAAAAACAGGGGATACCGTTTGCGGACAAATCAGACCGCCAAAAGAAGGTGAAAAATATTTTGCGCTATTAAGGGTAGAAACTGTAAATGGTAAAACTACTGACGAGATCAGAGACAGAATACCTTTTAAGTACCTGACTCCTTTATTTCCAGACGAGAAGTTAAACCTATTTACAAAAGCGAGCAATTACTCAACAAGAGTTATTGATTTGTTTGCGCCAATAGGAAAAGGACAAAGGGGAATGATTGTGGCACAACCAAAAACTGGTAAAACAGTATTGCTAAAAGAAATTGCCAATGCCATTGCAGAAAATCATCCTGAAGTTTACCTTATCATATTGCTTATTGATGAGCGACCTGAAGAGGTGACGGACATGGCGAGAAGCGTAAACGCAGAAGTTGTATCTTCAACTTTTGACGAGCAAGCTGACCGACATGTTAAGGTGTCAAACCTTATTTTGGAGAAAGCCAAAAGAATGGTAGAATGTGGTCATGATGTAGTAATACTTCTTGACTCTATCACTAGGTTAGCAAGGGCTTTCAATACAGTAGTTCCTTCATCAGGTAAAATACTATCAGGTGGTGTGGATGCTAATGCACTGCACAAGCCAAAAAGATTCTTTGGAGCAGCTAGAAACGTAGAAAACGGCGGATCACTGACTATCATCGCTACTGCACTGACCGAGACAGGTTCTAAAATGGACGAAGTAATCTTTGAAGAATTCAAAGGAACTGGTAACATGGAACTACAACTCGATAGAAAACTTTCTAACCGAAGAATCTATCCTGCGATTGATGTTCCTGCATCTGGTACACGTAGAGAAGACTTACTGATTGACAAAGAGCAGTTATCTAAAATATGGATTTTAAGAAAATTCATGGCAGATATGAACTCTACCGAATCAATGAAATTCTTATTAGACAAAATGAAAGGAACGATGAGTAATGAAGAGTTCTTGATTTCTATGAACGGATAATTCATTTCCCGTATTCTATTAAAAGGTCTCTGTCTGTAAAGACAGAGACCTTTTTTTGTTTTGAAAAACTATTTTCAATTCTAAAACACACATTCTATTGGGGATTATGAGTAAATAATTATAGCTTACGGGTGTAGGAGGTACAACTAATATGTAGTTCTACCATTTTTATATAATTGGC
>CAYRIF010000330.1:0-3283 GCA_964424205.1 uncultured Roseivirgaceae bacterium
TTAATTCCTTAATGGTTATCAATCCTGCAATTCAACAAAATACTCATTAACAAATGGCTTCAATGTTTTGGAAATATTACTTGTATAAAAATTGATTAATAATCCTTGCTGTTTTTTTAGAAGTTTCATGTAAGTTAATAGCTGTGCTTCATGGACAGGTAATACGCTCTCGATAGCTTTCAACTCAACAACTACAGTATCATTCGCCAACAGTCCAACCGCAAATCAATATCCATTTGATTGTCCCAATATATAACTGGCATTTTCAGCTACCTCACTACAGAGAATCCGTTAAAGAGTAGTTCGTATTCTAAGCACTTTTCATAGATAGATTCTAATTACCCAGGACCAAGTTCTCGGTGTACCCTAATTGCACAGCCAACAATATCATAAGACAACTGTGTGACCTCCCTTTTTGGTTCAAAGTTTAATTAACATCATTCAGTTCCTCATCAAAGTCAATATCATCATCGTCCAAGACACCATCATCCGTTTTATTTTTGATGATTTTAGTGCTTTTGTTGATACTTGTCACTTTAAATTCAGTCCGTCTGTTTTTCTGACGACCTTCTGGGTTATCTGTGCCATCCGGATTGGTGTTTCTTGCAATTGGTCTTCCCTCTCCGTAGCCTTTTGCAATAATTCTAGAACCGTCAATACCAGAAGCCACGATATATTCTACTGCCGACTCTGCTCTTTTTTGTGAAAGCCGCTGGTTATATTCATCAGTATCTACACTATCGGTATGTGAGCTTAATTCAATATTTATCTCTGGGTTGTCTTTTAAAATATTGACTAACTTATCCAGCTCAATAGAAGCATCCTCCCTAATATCCCACTTGGCGAAATCATAAAAAATATTCTCAAGTACAATTGACTTATCCAATACGATTTTATCTAAATTAATCTTTGTCTTGAATTCTTTATTAGTCACCATTTTCACCAACTCGTCCTGTGGAATACTATTGCCAATCATAGAAAAATCAACCCTGGTCGTAAAATAATCAGGTTTTTCACCTATTAATTGATAATTTTCTCCTTCGTAAACCCGAAATTTGAAAGTTCCAGAAGCATCTGTAATGGTCTCTTCAATCAGCTCATTCCCATTACCATAAAGCTTAATTTTTGTATTTGGTAAAATCACCTCATTTCCCAATGAGTCATCCGTTAATGTCGTTCCTGACAAGAAGTAATTAACCACTTTCAGGTTCGGATCATTATTGATAAATGTATAAATATCATCATCCCCTTTCCCTCCTTTTCTGTTAGAGGTAAAGAATCCTTTTGTCTGCGAAAACAAGAATAACCCAAAATCATCTGCCACTGAATTCACTGGACTCCCTAGATTTCTAACATTTGTCTTTCCATCTTTTCTCTCTGCTACAAATAAATCTAAACCTCCCAATCCAGGGTGACCATCAGAAGCAAAATAAAGTTTCCCATCATCCGCTACATAAGGAAACATATCGTCGCCAGGTGTGTTAATAGCGCTTCCTAAATTTTTCACTCCGACAAATTTACCTCTAGCATTAAGTGTAGCTTTATAAATATCGGTACCACCGTAACTACCTTTTCTATTATAAGACGAGAAATAAACCGTCTTGCCATTCCTTGCAAACACAGGCGAAGAATCCCACACACCTACTGTTGAAATATTGAGCATTTTTGGCTCGGTCCATTCTCCTTTTCTAAACCTAGATATATAGAGTTTCACTTCATCCGTTCCTTTTTTGCGTCCTGAATTTCCCTTAGCAAAAAGCATGGTCCTACCATCCTTCGAAAAAGTAACACAGCCATCATTCATCTTTGGGGAGTTAATATCTCCACCTAACATTTCAATGGTAGCTACATCTACTTTCGCCCCTTGCGTTTTCGCTTTATACAAATTTGTGAACGCTGTACCGGTGGCTTTATAGATTTTACCATGGTCGCGGTTTGATGTGAAATAGAGTTCGCCTGCATTATAAACGGGTGCATATTCTATATCCGGCGTATTAATCGCCTCCAGATTCTTAATCCTATAATAACTATTCTTTTCCCTGATGTCACTGAGGTTTCTTAAATTATTATACTCGTTTTCGGCAAGTTTTCTGAGTTTTTTATCGGTTCCACTGTCCAAATAGGTGCTTAATGTTTTTTCTGCCTCCTCATATTTTTCATTGGCTTTCAGTGCATATGCATAATACACCGTTGCGCCCTCTTCTTTGATATTGCTACCAATTGCAGCCTGATAATAGGGCAATGCTTGCGCAATACGATGTGAAAGACGATACGATTCTGCTATTTTATAATTGGCTTCGGCTTTATAACTTCCCTTATTCAAAAGGCTTTTAAACGCGCCAATGGCGATTTCATATTCTCCTCTCTTAAACTTTTTATTGGCTTTTTTTAAGGCTTTTTTTTGTGCCACCAAAGGGGAGGCTACAATCAAAAATAAGATGATGAATAAAGATAAAAGCTTATTCATATTTGGCATATTCAAAAGAAATCTAGGTTAGAATTAAAAATTAAATTTAGTGTTTTTTTTATTAAAAATAACGGTTTCCTTGTACTCATACGTATAAGGACTATATTCTGTTATGAAAATTCTTACTAATTCACTAAAAATATCGTTTCAACCAGGTTTCATTGGCTGGTAAAAGCCATTTCTCATCAAACTCTCCTACATTTTGAACTAAGTTATTAAAAGTCAATGTGTTCTGAGTGATTTTTCCTGTGCTGATTGTTTGTTTCAAATTGTTGATAGATTCCATAAAAACTTCATCCTCATAAATGAACGCCACTTTTGTTCGATCAAACCAATTGATTTTCAAATCCTCTCCTAATTGTTTTACAAAATTCACAGAGCTATCGATTGAACAACCACTTGCGGCATGCATCCCTTCATCCACCGCAATAATCAGAAACCTATCATGAAGCAATTTCATCGCTGATTTCAAATCTGAACCATGCGCCGCCCATTGCACTAAAAACTGATTACCAGTTGCCTTAATTGTTTCTTGCTCTTGTGCCGACAAAACTCTATCTGCCTGGTAAATCCAAACCCTAGCATTTTTTGGCATTTGATCGAATGGTATTTGCATGTCTATATTTTTTTTAAGTTACTACCAAGTGTAAAGAACGCAAAGTTTTTGAAAAGAGTATAATGTTATGTTGAGGTAATTACCATTTTTACCATATAAGGCATTTAAGTTTTATAAAAGAGATGTATTCGCTAACATAGCTATCAGTCCTTATATGAAACCTTATATCTTCTTCTATGTCTTATATGTTTGTTTTTTTA
>CAYRIF010000331.1:0-3265 GCA_964424205.1 uncultured Roseivirgaceae bacterium
AGTGATTCTCAGGTCTATATTTTGACTGCATAAATATCTTTTTAGCATCGGTCTCTTTCATCAAATCCGTAAACGCCACACCGCTTTCTTTTCTGTATTTCTGAATTATTTTCCACCCTAGCCACCTCCCCACTCTTCCAGGACAATCATCGCCTATTTCCGGGATACTGGGTCTTTCATCTACATATTTTTTCTTGGTAAAATGGTTCGTGTCATAAAGTAAGGATTTGTCAATAAAATATGACCATATTCTTTCCTGGTTATGGTTAATGCCATCCACATCATGCTGTGTATATCCGGCAATCAGGCTGTCGGCAGTACAAGGCATCATGGTTTTTGTAAATTCATATGCCTTCCCGTAAAAAAGCATATCGGCAAGCAAGGTTTTATCTTCCCCATCCACCTTTGCATATTTGCTTGACAAAAACATGATAGCCGATGGTACAATATATTCCTTTCGCATCCTTGCTAAAATATACTGCGGTACATCGTTAGGCCTGAAAGTTCCCTGTTCTCCCAAGTACCAATCCAAACCAATAATGATAAGGCTATCAGACATATATAAATCACTGCCATTGACAAAACCGGTCACTGTAGTTTCAATTTTTGGTGCTTCAAAATCTGGGTAGAAATACTTGACGCGCTTAAATGCCGCCTCAAACTCGGCTTTTAGATCCTTCATGTCCCCAAAAACTTGCTGTGTTTCTTTATAGACCGTATCCAAACTTGGGTTTTGCGCCAATTTGAGAAGACTATTAACAACAATAGAATCATGAGGATACTGAGAGCGTTGATAAAAAACCTCTGCCAATACTTTATGATTATCTAGGTATTCTAATACGGCCTCTTTTGTTTTTAGGTTGAAAAACTCGTTTTCCGACCGATCTATTGTCACATTCACTTCAATGCTTGAAATGTCAATGTCTTCGCCACAGTTTTTATCTTCACAGGAAGAAAAGGTGAGGAACAAGCCTATGAAAATAATGACTTGAATACCTGAACAGTTTTTCATCAATTTAATTTTAGGTTCTGTTACCATATTAATAGTTTTGGCACAAATAAATCACAAATTAAAAGAAACAAAGAAGAAATAAAGAAGAATATTCGGCATCAAAAGCCTACTCACTTTATATTATACTAACTTACACTAATGTCAACAACTCATTTGATATCGTAAAGTACTCATCCAGTAATGCAAAGCAGCAGTATAATAATTACCCCCTACCAAAACATTCACCAAAGTGGCATTGATGAAATGATGCAAGAAATTGCGCTGGAATTTGATGAAGAAATCTCCTCAAAGCCGACACGTACGACACCTCTTGTGCCTGATGCATATTGGATAGCGCTAATAAATGAACAGGTAATCGGGACGATTGGAATTGTTATGGTTAAAAATGAATTTGCCATTTTGAAAAGAATGATGCTTAAAAAATCCTTTCGAGGTAAGGCTTTTGGCATAGCGCAACAATTACTTCAAACTGCCCTAGATTGGTGCGCACAAAACAACCTCAACCAAATTTACCTTGGCACCATGAATCAATTTAAAGCAGCGCAAATATTTTACGAAAAAAATGGCTTTCAAAAGGTTTCTAAGGCTGCGCTGCCCAACAATTTTTTAACGAATCCATTAGATACCGTTTTCTATCATCGAAAATTAGATGCGTTTGAATAATCACTCATAAAATGCTAACATTTTATATAATTTTTGTTCTATTTTGTGTTTAACCCATAGGAATAACCAATTACTGTGAAAAAATATTCTATAATTCTAATACTCCTCCTAATATGCAGCACCGCTGTGGCGCAAAATACCAAACTTGGCCTGAGGGTATCCTCCACTGTCTCAGCCAATCGTATCAAAGTAACTTCGGATACTTTAAGCATTGCTGAAAACAAAACTGCTATTAAATTTATGCTAGGCGTTGTTGCCGATTATGCGTTTGATAAAAATTATTTTTTTTCTACAGGTCTAAACTACTTTCCCAAAAAAGTTAGTTTCATTGCTAATGGAAAAAATGAAACTCCGCTAGCCGAAGAAGTTTACACCCTACAATACTTACAAATTCCACTGTCATTGAAGCTAGTATCCAACGAAGTATCACTTGACAAAAAACTATATTTTGTCGTAGGTACAGAACTAGATTTCAAAATTAAGGAAAATAGTAACAACGCTCCAAATAACTTCATCAAACGATTCCGAAAAATCAATGCTGCGCTCGTTTTGGGTGGAGGAATGGAGCAGAGAATTGCGGTCAATACATATATCTATCTCGGTGCTAGCTATCATCGTGCCTTGTCAAATAGTGCTACCACCTTTAGTAACAAGCCTGATTTTAAGATAAAGAGTGACTTTTTTGCAATTGATTTTTTTGTACGGTTTTAATAAGTACTTTTATTATTTCAAATCAGCTAGTCCTTCCTCAATGTTAGTAAATTTAAACTGAAACCCATTATCTAATAATCGTTGGGGCTTTACAAACCTACTTTTTAATATCAGTTCCGACTCAGTTCTTATGATGAAAGAGCCTATTTCCAATAATAATTTTGGTGTAGGAATACCAACCCTAACACCTAATGATTTTCTTAACGCTTTCATAAACTGCCTATTGTCTATCTCCGTTGGACTTGTACAGTTAATAGGCCCTTCCATATTTTTACTTTCTATTATACACTGAATGGCTTGAATCAAATCATCAATATGTATCCATGCAAATTTTTGTTTCCCATTGCCATGATAGCCTCCCAATCCTAACTTAGAAAGTTTAGTCAATACAGGGAAAATACCCTCACCTCTTCCCAAAACCAGTGAAATTCTTAGCGCGATTTTACGTGTTTTCGGTGTTTCTATAGTGAAAAGTGCTTCTTCCCAACTTTTGGCAACACCCATAGAAAAATCATCCCCAATATCCCCATCTTCTTCTGTCATCAACTTAGTTAAAGAGGGTTTATAAATAGTAGCGGTACTTGCATTCAACCATATTTTAGGAGGATTATCTAGTTTACAAATAGCCTCTCCCAAAATTCGAGTAGCTTCAACTCTAGACTCCAAAATTTCCCTTTTATTGGCTTTCGTATACCTACAATCTACCGACTTACCAGTCAGGTTAATCAAGATTTCAGTTCCAGCTAACAAAACTGCCCACCCCCCTAAAGTTTTCCCATCCCAGCTTTGGTAATCAACTTCATCTACCAACCGAGACTTTCCCCTAGTTAAAACAACTACATGGTATCCTTGGTTTTTAAAATGCTTAGACAATGCTTT
>CAYRIF010000332.1:0-3255 GCA_964424205.1 uncultured Roseivirgaceae bacterium
GATTTTGTGATTGGAATAATATGATTTTGGGGATGGGGTTGAAAGCAGAAGGTCTTTGGAGACACAGACCAAGGAATAGAAACACATACTGCGGGAAGTACTATCCTCGCACCTGTTGCGAGGTCTCCTTATTTTATGGCTCAAAAATGGGGATGTCACAACTTGTGCGGCAGGGTGGAGCTGTTAAAATTTTTAGAATATCCACAACTCTTAACTGGGTTACTCACTCAACAAATCATTGATTTTTTTTAATGCCTTTTGATTATGCGTGCTATAAATACTTTGCATGATGTGCTTTTTTTCCTTCTCGGTTAGTCGCCAGCTCAGTGATGCTCGGAGTGCATTTTGTTCTTTTTTTGTCATGGTGGGCACTGCCTGTGCGATGTTCAAATTGACATTTGAATATTCGATTTCTACTTTGTCTATTTTTCCATCAAACCAGGTCTCTGCAAATTCAAGCGCACTTTCGTTATTAAAATCTTGGATATTATCCCAGTTGGAGTAGATGCTGTTGATGGGTGTAAATAATTTTTCAAGGATAGTGTAATTAGTATTTTTT
The DNA here is from genome assembly GCA_964424205.1 of uncultured Roseivirgaceae bacterium. Taxonomy (GTDB): domain Bacteria; phylum Bacteroidota; class Bacteroidia; order Cytophagales; family Cyclobacteriaceae; genus CAYRIF01. The sequence continues at coordinate 560 of CAYRIF010000332.1, forward strand.
TTGATGGGTCTATTTTTTTCAGAATCTCTAATGGAGATAATAAGAATACCGCTCGTGTTTTTGCTAATCCAATCTTTGAAATTATACAGAAATTTGACAGCATCAACAATTCCAAAATTATCGGCAATGCCACCGTCCATAATTTCTAGGGGCGGGTCACTTGGCAGGGTCACATTGGGAAAGACATATGGAAATGTAGCACCCATTCTTAAGGCGGTAAGGTATTTTAGTTTTTCGGCATCATGATCTTTAAAGAAACGTAAAAAATCTATTCCACGAATTCTGTTTTGAGCATGCAAAGGACTACTTATATCTGCTGTGTTCATATAGGAGACCTGTTGTGAGGAGATGTATAATTTTCTACCATCATTCATGATGGTGGGTGACATAATCACCATTGGAATAATGCTTTTGGCGACAGGGACTTTATAAGCCGACAGCGGTTTGTCTAAAACATAGTGGGTATTTTTGTTGAATTGTTGTTCAAACGCATAACCTCTATCTTTTAAATACTCATGGTTATTATACTTGAAATACTGAGGAAAAGGGATGAACAGGTCATTGATAAGCAAAGTAAAAATAATAGGATTTAAGTTGTCTTTAGCGACATCGTGTAGGTGTTTTTTAGCATAGATATCTACATCAACCTGTTGCTGATTTTGTAAGTAAAGTTCCCTGTAAAATGCCAATCCCATCATGCCACCTGAAGCACCGCTCATGAGCATTGTCTGTCGCATAAGTTGCCCATTGGTGAGGCTATCAGCAGTCTGCAATGCAGTGGTTGTCCACAAGGTCGATCGTAAGCCACCACCACTAGCACAAATAAATACCATTTTTGGTTTTTTGTTGGTTGGAAATTTATTTCTCCAAGCATCTAGTATTTTTTGCGTTGATTTTTTGTCAACGGCTATATTTTGTATTGTGTTACTTTCCTTTAATTTTTTCCGGTTATATGGAACGGAGGCAGTATTGTAGTTTAGTCCGTATGCCCTAGATGATTTTGAAAACAGGTCACTTTGCAGCAATACATAATCGCAAAAAACGAGTAATGCAATGATGACGGCTATGGTCCATTTTCTTGTCCAAAAACTGATAGAACCTACTAACATGACAAGGATGGTAAAGAATAAAATACCACTAGCCGCTGCAGGTATTTGAAAAAAAGGCACATCACGAAATGCCCCGATGACCAAAATAGATACGATGATGAAGGATTGTATGATTACTGAGTTAAGATGATTTTGATCGAATACTTTGAGAATCGTTTCTCGGTCAAACAACTGGTATTTTTCGCCCAATGGTTTAATGCGCATTCTTAATTTAAGTGAAAGGTTGAGATAGTTATCCACCCTTACACGGCTATGTTTTTCAGTATGGTATCTTTTTAGTATTTGTGCTCTGGTTACTTTAGATTTTTTTAATTTTTTATCTACCCTTGATGCTACGATTTTAAATACATCTTTGTTGGTAGTCCAAAAGTAGATATATAGCATAAGCACCATTACTATAATGCCTAATATGAAACCGGTTAGTAAAATAAAAATTTGAGACCAGTTTTTATCCTCTGCAAAATATTGAAACCTGACGATAGCTATAAAGTAGGTGACAAGAAATATGAGAGGAATAACGCTATTATTGATGGAAAATTTGGTAAAAGGTTTTGTCAGTGTACCCAAAAATTTGAACCGCTCTGCATCTACTATATAACTGACAATGTGGAATGCCATGATGTAACCACCGATACTAATTCCTACGATAAAGAAGCTCCAAAAACTAGTGAGTCCATGGTATTCAGGATCAAGAAAAAGATAAGGAATTCCAAAAACGGTACCGAAATTGCCAGTAACAATTAGAAATAACATAATCCATAAAAATAGCAATGCATGATTATTCTTAACATGGTTAAGCAGCAATTGGATTGGGAAAGAATATCGTAGCTTATCAAACATGCAGTTATCATTTTTCTTCTAATTTATGGATTCTTTCTTAGAAAAAGGAATTTTGTGATGTAACTCCTTTTTTATAATTTGCGTTCACTTACCGATACGCACTTGTTAATTATATCCAGAAATCTTAAATATATATTTATGAAAACCACATACTTTATTGCAATACTAGCATTTTCATTGTTTAGTTGTAATTATGACGCTAATGGCGAACCGCATGTTAAAAATGACACACCAATTACTGAAACTGTAACTTTTCCTTCAAAAGATGGCTTGACCATTACTGCTGATTTATACAAAATAGAGCATGACAAAGGATTCATCGTTTTGTGCCATCAGGCAGGGTATAGTAGGGGAGCGTATTTGGAAACGGCAAAGAAATTGAATGAACTTGGATTTTCATGCATGGCGATAGATCAGCGTTCGGGAAGTAGTGCCAATAATATCACCAATGAGACCGCAAAATTAGCCAAGCAAAAAGGATTGCCAACTGATTACCTAGATGCGCAACAGGACATCGAAGCAGCGATTGATTATGCCTATGGACTAAATAATAATCAGTCGATATTTCTGGTAGGTAGTTCCTATTCGGCTTCATTGGTTTTATTGATTGCTACAAATAATGATAAGGTTAAGGCTGTAGCATCTTTTAGTCCTGGTGAATATTTGAAAGGAGTAAATTTGGCGAAATCTATAGCAGCCATCAGTATTCCTGTTTTTGTTACATCTGCGAAAAGTGAAATAGGACAA
>CAYRIF010000333.1:0-3176 GCA_964424205.1 uncultured Roseivirgaceae bacterium
TTAGTTTTGTACGGTTTTAATTTATTGCTCCTCCTTTCTTATCTTGAAACCTACTCGGTTTTTCTTGGTTTGGTTTTTTTCTATTATTCTTTATCCCTTTTATCCTTTACCAATTGAAACCCAAACCTAATATTCCACGGTCTGCGGTAAGGGTTTGTTTTATCATTCAGCACATCATAGAGTAGCATGATATTTCCTTTTACTCTATTTGAAATATGGTACGTTTTGCCAATGCCCAGGTAAGCACTCTCATGCCAGTTTCCTGGTCGTTTAGATGCTTCATCAGGCGCTGGTTCTGGTCTGGTGTGCAGCTTTTCAAATTCGCCATGGGCGTAAAAGCGCTTGTAAACATCATGTGCTAAGTAGCCACTGAAACCATAAGCAGAACGCTCCCGTCCATGCGACCGGACAGGCTTGCCTGTTTGACTAGTAGGTTGGTTTGGTGTAGTGGGGTCAATATCATCATTGCCAAAACTAGTACGGAAAACGCCGCCCACGCCCATTCTAAATTTTGGGGTGAGCTTGTATGCCAATTGTGGAGAGATGTCCAAGCCAAAAGGCTTGCCTTTATACAGCTGAAAATTGCCACCAATGATCAATCGCTCACCAAAAGTTTTTCCTTTTAGGGGATTCCCGCCCCTTCCGGTTCGGGTTGGAATATCATTGATGCTCGCTAATCCATCAAATTTTTTCTTGAACTTAGTCAGTTTGTCTTGTGCTGCTTTGAGTTTATCACTATGTTGTGCGAGGTAGTCAGCAGCCATTACTTTGATGTGATTGGTTGCCTGTTGCTGTAGCGCATCATCATCTTTTAACTTTCCCATCCCACCAAACTCATCCAACGGGTCAGACCCATTTTTATAACCTTCTAACCGCGGAGATATGGTCGATTTTTTTGCCGCCAGTGCTGATACACCCGCTAGCGATTGCACTTTTTGTTCTACCGCCCTTTCAACGCCTATTTTATCTAGGTTTCCTTCTTTAAGTGCGACTACGCCTTCGGTATATTTTTTTGTTTTTGATAGTGCCCCAAAATTTTCTCTGGGTGCTAAACCTGTGGAAAGTTGCGCTTCTTTTACAACTTGTAGCTGCTCTAATTTTTCTACTCCACCTAGGTTTAATTCTCCCACGTTCTCTTTGAGTTCTCCCACCTTAGGACCTGCGGCATATAACTTTTCCGTGTTCCTGTTTATATCCTCTAATTTGCCGCTTACGATGCTACTTTGATGTAGCGTAGGGTTGATTGGCAATTTATCATGTACCTTTTCAAACAAACTATCAACTTTACTGCGTGCTGCTTCTTGCTTGTCGATGATTTGTTCTTCAAAGCTATCCAGCATTTCTTCTGACTTTCCGACAGTGTTACTAGCCAATTGACTGAGGCTATCTACCTTCCTTTGTTGTCTTCGGAGCACGGCAAGACTGTCTATTTTCAAGGCAGACAACACCTCTTTTCTCTGAACTTTCTGAGCGGATGGCTGCTCTGATTGTCCAAAAATGCTTTCTATACTCATAAAAAGCACTATTACCATGCAAAGTGCCTTTTTAATCCCGGTCGGTATAAATTTCATTTTCCTCATACTAAAAAATTAAGCTGTGTAAAAAGGAGCCATAAACCCAAAGTCTTGTCGTAATCTGACAAGTGAAATATAACTAGCTGACTGCAATTGCTGTTTCTTTTATTAGCAGTATATAGCTAGTTGTATTTTGCAATTCGATGACAAGGTAGCAAATTATTGATGTAATATGCAAGTACCTTTTACATTATTTTTCAACAAATTTCAAAATATGGGGCTAAGTATTTGATTGTCAGTATAGTTAGCCACAAAAATAAATTAAAAAAATATTTTTGCTCAATATTAATAAATGGTATTATTTTAATATTTAATAATGTTATTCTGTTTTTACTCAATGGGTGCGCTAAGAAAAAATTCAGGATTGTATTTTTGATTCTATGGGTTATTAGGAATCTGATGGGTGACCTAGCATGGTCTGTGGGGACACAGACCATGGGGAAGAATGCCCTCTTTCAGTTTATGTTCTAGGATAAAGAACCCGCCCCAACGGGGCAAAAGCAATAACATAGGGTAGCACCCTATGCAAATAACCAGCACAACTAAGCCCTGAAAGGGCTAAAGCAATAAAGTAAGGCATCGCCCTATCATAAAAACACCTATTAATAGCCCTGATAGGGCGTGAGCCGATTTTTTACCATAGCAGCTACAAAATGGAATGTTTACGTTCCTTTCTAAAAACAGGCCCTACTTTTTTGTTTTGGCTTCGGTGGGGTAGTTTTTATCCAAAAAATATAAATGAAAGAGGATATTTAGAAGTGTTCTGTGAGGACACAGACCACGGAAAAAATTGAGTTTCAAATAATCTTTACCACCGCCTTCGGGCATTTTGCGATAGAAGTTATTAAATTTAGTGCGTTTGATTACCTGCTAAAACCCATCGACTCAGGTGAATTAAAACAGACCTTGCAAAAGCTGGATGCTAAGCTGCATAAAGATTACATTTCTCTAAAAATACAAACGCTATTTCACAATTCTGAACAGGAAACTGACGATAATAAAAAAAATAGTTTTATCTAATACACAAGGACTTTCATTTATCACTATTTTAGATGTCATACGGTGCCAAGCAGCTATCAATTACACCCATATTTTATAAAGAATGGAAAAAAAATAACTGCTTCAAAAACACTCAAACATTTTGAAAAATTATTAGCGAACCTTTCATTTTTCAGAGCGCACCAGTCTCATTTAATTAATTTGGATTGTATAGATGAATACCTAAAGGAAGGAAATACAATTGTAATGACCGACAAATCTCAAGTCGAAGTTTCTATAAGAAGAAAGGATGCTTTTCTAAAAAAAATATCCTCCTAAAAATAAAAGCAACTACCTGAATCAGGTAGTTGCTCAAAATTGTGGAGCCTAAGGGAGTCGAACCCTTGACCTCTACACTGCCAGCGTAGCGCTCTAGCCAACTGAGCTAAGGCCCCATATTTATAAGGTCAGCAAATATATCTATTTTTTGAAGTTTAAAAAACGTGATTGCTAGAATGTTGCTAAAATTCCTTTTATACCATTTTAAAATTAAAATGGTAAAACCTGCGTTCGACGAATAATTTATTCCACAGAAGAGGGAATGTGAGATTTGAGGTATCAAAG
>CAYRIF010000334.1:0-3163 GCA_964424205.1 uncultured Roseivirgaceae bacterium
TTGAATCTTGCTACGCTGGTACATGGTTTCCATGGCACCCAGTACACCGCCTCTTTCGGTGATGCGGTCAAACTCTACAAGCACCGCTTCTTCCACCAAATCGGTTAATTCTTCTATGATAAATGCGCCTTGGATTGGGTTTTCGTTTTTGGTCAACCCCAACTCTTTGTTAATAATTAACTGAATCGCCATGGCACGCCTTACGGAGTCTTCGGTAGGGGTGGTGATTGCCTCGTCATAGGCATTGGTGTGTAGCGAGTTGCAATTGTCATAAATGGCGTACAGTGCCTGCAAGGTGGTTCTGATGTCATTGAAGTCTATTTCCTGGGCATGCAGTGAGCGCCCTGAGGTTTGAATATGGTATTTTAATTTCTGCGAGCGTTCGTTGGCATTGTATTTTAGTTTCATTGCCTTTGCCCATATCCTTCGTGCCACCCTGCCGATGACCGCATATTCTGGGTCTATGCCGTTGGAGAAAAAGAAGGAGAGGTTGGGGGCGAAATCATTGATGTTCATTCCCCTGGAAACGTAATACTCTACAAAGGTAAAGCCATTGGAAAGGGTAAATGCCAACTGACTGATTGGGTTGGCGCCAGCCTCAGCAATGTGGTAGCCTGAAATGGAAACGGAGTAGAAGTTGCGTACTTTTTTGTCAATGAAATATTGCTGCACGTCACCCATCAATCGGAGGGAGAACTCGGTAGAGAAAATACAGGTGTTTTGCGCTTGGTCTTCTTTTAAAATATCTGCCTGTACTGTTCCCCGTACTTTGGAGAGGGTGTCTGATTTGATTTTTTCATAAATATCATGTGGCAAAACTTGATCACCCGTAACGCCCAATAGCATTAAACCCAAGCCATCGTTCCCTTCTGGTAGGTTTCCGTTGTATGTCGGTATGTCCGTTCCTTTTTCTTTGAAAATGGTTTTTATTTTCTGCGCTATTTCTTTTTCAATTCCTTTTTTCGTGATGTATAATTCACATTGCTGATCGATGGCAGCATTCATGAAATAGGCACAAATAGTAGCGGCAGGTCCGTTGATGGTCATGGAAACGGAGGTCAATGGATTGGCTAAATTAAACCCCGAGTATAATTTCTTAGCATCGTCGAGGCAGCAAACATTCACGCCCGAGTTGCCTATCTTCCCATAAATATCTGGGCGGTGATCTGGATCTTCGCCATAGAGGGTTACCGAATCAAAAGCCGTGGAGAGCCTTTTGGCAGGTAAGCCCATGGAGACGTAATGAAATCGTTGGTTGGTTCTTTCCGGACTACCTTCACCAGCAAACATTCTGGTGGGGTCTTCGCCTTCTCTTTTGAAAGGAAAAACGCCTGCCGTATAAGGGAATTCACCTGGTACATTTTCTTGCAAGAGCCAGCCCAGCCGATCACCCCACGCTTTGTATTTGGGCAGGCATATTTTTGGAATCTCAGTTTGCGACAGAGAGGTCGTATGTGTTTCAATCTTAAGTTCCTTGTTTCTTACTTTGAAGATAAATTCCTTGTCTTTGTATTTTTTTACTTTATCTGCCCATTCATCTAGCAACTTTTTGTTTTTTGGGTCTAAATCTAAGGCTACTTTTTCAATCGTATTTTGAAGACCCTCCATTATATTTTTACTACCGTCGGCTGCGATATTTTGAATGCTTTCCTTGGATAGTTCCAGGGCGTAGAGTTGCTGTGCTATTTGTTTTTGCTTTTCCACCCACTGGTCATATTGCCTGTTGTTTTCTGCGATTTCTGATAAATACCTTGTCTTGTTGGGTGGAATGATGAAGGTCTTTTCTGACATTTCGTTGGTGACGGCAAATGATGATTTCAGCGGAGCGTCTGTCTTGTCAACAATCTTATCCATGATGGCTTTGTAGAGGTTATTCATGCCTACATCATTGAACTGAGAGGCGATGGTGCCATAAACTGGCAATTCATCTTCTGCTGTTTCCCACAGGTTGTGATTCCTTCTGTATTGTTTTTTCACATCCCTGAGGGCGTCTAATGCGCCTCTTTTGTCAAATTTATTGAGCGCAATGAGGTCGGCAAAATCTAGCATGTCAATTTTTTCTAACTGTGTAGCAGCACCATATTCTGGTGTCATGACATACAGCGAAACATCAGAATGCTCGATGATTTCAGTATCGGACTGACCGATTCCAGAGGTTTCTAGAATGATGAGGTCAAAATTTGAAGCTTTCACAATGTTGATGGCTTCTTGCACATATTTTGAGAGCGCTAGGTTTGATTGTCGTGTGGCGAGTGATCGCATATACACCCTGTCATTATTGATGGCATTCATGCGAATCCGATCACCGAGCAATGCGCCTCCTGTTTTTCTTTTAGATGGATCAACGGAAATTATAGCTATTGTTTTGTCTTCGAAATCAACTAAAAATCGCCTGACAAGTTCATCTACCAATGATGATTTGCCAGCCCCACCAGTTCCTGTGATGCCTAAAATTTGGGTTTTTATAGTTTCGCTTTTGGCTTTTAGGCTGGCTAGAATTTCTTTTGAATTTTCTGGAAAATTTTCTGCTGCCGAAATGAACCTGCCAATTACTTTTGGGTCTTTCTTTGCCACTTGATTTATTGCTCCATTTACTGTTTCGCCAATGGGAAAGTCTGATTGTGATATCAAGTCATTGATCATTCCTTGTAACCCCATTTCTCGGCCATCGTCTGGTGAATAAATCCTGTCGATACCGTATTCATGCAATGCTATAATCTCCTCTGGTAAAATTGTACCGCCACCACCTGCGAATATTTTAATTTGCTTCCCGCCATTTTTATTGAGCAAATCTCGCATGTACTTTAGGTATTCGACATGGCCACCTTGGTAGGAGGTAAGGGCAATGGATTGCACGTCTTCTTGAATGGCACAATTGACAATTTCCTGCACGGATCTATTGTGCCCTAGGTGAATTACCTCCACACCAGTGGACTGAATAATTCTACGCATGATGTTGATGGCGGCATCATGTCCGTCAAATAGGGAGGCTGCCGTTACGATACGGATGTGATTTTTAGGTATATAGGGTGCAGTAGTTTGCATGTGGTTTTGTGGTTTGTCTCGCTTCAAAAATACAGATTATTTAAGGGAAAGTGTAGTTAATTGGATTTTGTGATTGGAATAATATGATTTTGGGGATGGGGTTGAAAGCAGAAGGTCT
>CAYRIF010000335.1:0-1360 GCA_964424205.1 uncultured Roseivirgaceae bacterium
GCCGATGCCGAAAGGGCTTCCATCAAATATAAGCAGGTTGAGTTTATGGCAAACGCCCCTGAGCAAGATTGGGAAGGAATTGTTTCAGGCATTACCGAGTGGGGAATTTTTGTAGAAATCACGGAGACAAAATGTGAGGGCATGGTTAGGATGGCAGATCTTACCGATGATTACTATGAATATGATTCAAAGAATTTCAGAGTGGTTGGGCAAAGGAATAAGAAAGTCATAACCTTAGGTGATCAGGTGACCGTCAAAATTGAAAAGACAGATGTTGATAGAAGAACCATTGATTTGATATTTGTATAGATTTACTTAATATTGGAATAGAATATTTTTAAAGAATACATGGAAGAATTTTTAACTGTTAATGGATTAATAAGTTTGCTCTCGTTGACACTGATGGAAATCGTGTTGGGGATAGATAATATTATTTTCATCTCTATACTTACCAGTAGGTTACCAGAAAAAGACCAAGGTAATGCAACTATTATAGGCATGTCTCTGGCATTGGGAATGAGGATATCTTTACTACTATTATTGAGCTGGCTCATAGGCCTAAACCAAACGCTATTTACGGTGTTTGATTTTGGAGTGACCGGTAGGGATATTATCCTCATACTAGGTGGATTATTCTTGATTTACAAAAGTACTACAGAGATACACGAAAAACTGGAAGGAGCGGGAGAGTCAGCAAAAAATGTAGTACAGCTTACTTTTTCAGCAGCAATTGTTCAAATTGTCTTATTAGACATCGTGTTTTCTTTTGACTCTATTTTGACTGCCATCGGACTGGTTCAGAATGTTGGTATCATGATTATTGCAGTGGTTATTGCCATGGTTATTATGTTGTTATCTGCAAAGAAGATATCTGCTTTTATCAATAACCACCCAACGGTAAAAATGTTGGCACTGTCGTTTTTGTTAATGATTGGCGTATTACTAATTGCAGAAGGGTTTCACCAACATGTGCAAAAAGGCTATGTTTACTTCGCCATTTTCTTTTCTTTAACGGTGGAAATGCTGAATATTAGGGCTAAGAAAAAGGAAGCAGAACCGGTGCATTTACGAGAGAAATATATTGACACAGAAGAAGACAATGGCAATGACTAAAACCGATCAACTCATACTGAATGACAGGCAAGTTTCTCAAAAAATAAAGCGGATTGCGTATGAAATTTACGAAAATAATTTTTCATCAAAGAAACTCTTTCTAGTAGGAATTCACCCGCAAGGCTATCATTTTGCACAGTTGCTAGTGGATGAATTGAAAAGTATCGCACATTTTGATTTGGAATTGGTAAAAATAGAAATTGATAAAGAGAATCTTTTGGGGAGTGAAGTGCACTTTGATTGTGAT
>CAYRIF010000335.1:1460-3144 GCA_964424205.1 uncultured Roseivirgaceae bacterium
GTTGCGGATATTTTTCACCTTCAGACTTCAAGCATCTAACCTCAAGCAAAAAACAATATTTAGAGAAGAAGCGTTTATTATTTATGTTTGCCATTTGATTGAAACAAATAAAAATGTCCATCCACAAATCTGATATTAAAAAAATAACTACTCACCAACTACAGGCGATGAAAGATCGTGGTGAAAAAATTTCTATGCTTACTGCGTATGATTTTTCTATGGCAGGTATTTTAGATAAGGCAGGCATTGATATTATTTTGGTAGGTGACTCAGCCTCTAATGTCATGGCAGGAAATGAAACGACATTACCCATTACATTGGATCAGATGATTTATCACGCTACCTCGGTTATCAAGGCAACAAAAAGAACCTTTGTTGTGGTAGATATTCCTTTCGGGTCTTACCAGGGGAATTCTTCTGAGGCATTGCGCTCCGCCATCAGAATCATGAAAGAGTCTGGCGCACATGCTGTGAAAATGGAAGGTGGAGAAGAAATTTTAGATTCGGTGAAAAGAGTTTTAAGTGCAGGTGTTCCTGTGATGGGTCACCTTGGGTTGACACCGCAATCTATTTTTAAATTTGGCACCTATACCGTGAGAGCAAAAGAAGCGGAAGAAGCTGATAAATTAGTAGCAGATGCAAGGCTGTTAGAAGAAGCGGGCTGTTTCGGAATTGTGTTAGAAAAAATACCATCTGCGTTGGCAAAAAAAGTGGCAGCGGAAGTTAAAATACCGATTATAGGCATCGGAGCCGGACCCCATGTCGATGGGCAGGTTTTAGTGGTACATGATATGCTGGGCATTACCCATGAGTTTAAACCACGATTTTTGCGTCAATATGCTGACCTTAATAAAATTATGAAAGATGCGGTAATTAATTATATCAACGATGTAAAGGGTGAAGATTTCCCGAATGAAGGAGAGTCTTATTAATAACCTGAGCGAGAAAAACGCAATCTTTAACATAAAAGTTTTAAAATAGCCAGCTATTGCTTCCTTTTTGATGTCTCAAATCTCACATTTCCCTTACTTTCTGTGAAAAAATTCGCCGTCGAACTCAGGTTAATACTACTCCGAAAAACCAGAAAACTGTTTTAAAAAGCGCACGTCATTTTCATAAAAAAGGCGCAGATCATTTACCTGATATTTAAGCATGGTGATTCTTTCAATGCCCATACCAAAGGCGAATCCTGTGTATTCTTCGGGGTCGATACCACAACTTTTAAGCACATTGGGATCTACCATTCCTGAACCGCCAATTTCTACCCACCCTGCATATTTACAGACATTGCATCCTTCACCTTTGCAAATATAGCAGGTGATGTCAATCTCAGCACTCGGCTCAGTGAAAGGAAAATAGGAAGGTCTGAACCTTATCTTTGTATCTTTGCCAAACATCTCTTTAGCAAAATGAAATAACGTTTGTTTTAAATCTTTAAACCCTACATTTTTATCAACATACAATCCCTCTACTTGATGGAAAATACAATGTGCTCTTGCAGAAATTGCCTCATTTCTAAAAACCCTTCCAGGCATGATGGAACGAATGGGCGGTTTTTGATTTTCCATCAATCGTATTTGAACATTTGAAGTATGCGTCCGCAAAACGATGTCAGGGTCTTTTTCTATAAAAAAAGTATCTTGCATGTCAAGAGCTGGATGATTTTCAGGAAAATTCAAAGCAG
>CAYRIF010000336.1:0-3135 GCA_964424205.1 uncultured Roseivirgaceae bacterium
AACGGGCAATATTTTGTTGGAAAAATTGAATCTTCTAACCCTGAGGTGGATGGAGATTATGTACATTTAAACTTTTTTTTAAAAATCCCAAAAATAGAAAATGGCAAGGTATATATTGATGGCGCCTTGACCGAATGGCAATTGACACGCAAAAATCAAATGATTTACAGCGAACAATTTGGAGGCTATTTAGGGCAACTTTTATTAAAGCAGGCTTGGTATAATTATATCTATTATGTTGATAGCGAGCAGATTAACAATCCATATTACTTGGAAGGAAGCCACTTTCAAACTGAAAATTTCTACGAAATATTTGTCTATTACAGACCAATTGGTGCTAGAGGAGATGCTTTAGTGGGGTACCTGCAACTTAATTCCAACAGCTTACGCTAGCCCTATTTAGTTTTAGCTTCAGTTACTACCTCACCTGAAGACTTTACCACCTCATAAGATTCCGTTTTGAGTGCGGGGTTCGCCATGGCAAAATCAATCATGCCAAACCCTTTATGAGTAAGCAATCCAATACCGCTAGTGAAAACAAATTCTTGCACAACAGGATCTGCATACAACGTAAAAGGAAGTGTATATCCTCTAATCTCATATTTCACATCTTGCTCATAAATAGAGTAGATGCGTGCAAATTTTTTCTTTTGTTCTTTAATTCGCTGCAAGTAGTCTTTGTCAGGTACCAACTGAAATTTGTAAAACGATTTTATCTGCTCTTCAGTAAACTTACCCAATGCTTCCATTCTTTGTATTAATGAATCATACAGCAAATCAGAAAACCGATCATCCTCTGGAGAAATAAATTGTTTGCTCTCTTCAGAATTTAAAGTAGGCGGTACTAATACTAAAGGAGAAATACAGATGAACTTAGCCTTATCTCTAAAATTAGGAACAATCTCTTTTTCTACAAACTGCGGAACAATTAAAAGATTTCCAATATTTATTTTTGGCATTTCAAAAAGACTCGCCAAAAAGTAACTGTTAAACTCCTCATTTGGACTAGAAAAGACCAAGGTCACCCTGTTAGAATTGTAATGCAATCCTTCTCTACTCACCTTTGTCTGTCCTTTGAGTGCAGAGAAGTTGTAATGTGTAAAAGCCTTGAATTCTTCATTCCCCCCCTTATATATTACCCCCTTAATCAGCTGGGCTAATAAATGCTGGTGGTGAAAAGGAAGGCTTGCTCCTTTATTTTTTAGCGAAAAAACGATACGTAACCTCAAAATATCCTAAGATTAAAAAAAATTATTAAAAAATTAATTTTACTTTTTAAAGAAACGGTAAAACCAATAAAATGTTACCTCTCTTCCATAAACTTAAAATTTACCCCTCATCCTGTAAATTATAGTTTGAAGGTAGCTAAAAATTATTATTTCACAAACATTTTCCTAAAAACTTCTGCACATAATAAAATTGTAACAGTTTGTTTTACAGCCGATTAGCTATACATTAAATCTAAAATGCATGATATCACCATCTTCTACCATATAATCTTTTCCCTCCACAGCTATTTTTCCAGCCTCTTTGCATGCCAATTCGGTTTCATAATGTTGAAAATCTTTGAGTTTTATTACCTCTGCTTTTATGAATCCCTTCTCAAAATCGGTATGAATTACCCCTGCTGCTTGTGGTGCTTTCCAGCCTTTCTCAATCGTCCAAGCCCTCACCTCTTGCACGCCGGCAGTGAAATAGGTAATCAGATTTAATATTGCATAGGAAGCTCTAATCAATTTATTAAGTCCTGACTCTGTCAATCCATATTCCTCCAAAAACATAGCCCTATCCTCAGGTTCTATCTCTGCGATCTCTGCCTCAATAGAAGCCGATACCAAAATTAGCGCCGCTCCTTCTGCTTTAATACTTTCTTTCAGTGCCGTTACATGGGCGTTGCCATCATGCACCGACGCCTCATCCACATTGGCAACATAGATTACTGGTTTTTCTGTTAGTAAGTGTAAGTCTGCCACCGCTTTTCGGTCGTCTTCTGTAAAATCTAACTCCCTTACATTTCTTCCCTCCTCCAATTTTTCTTTATATGCCTGCAATACCGCAAGCGTTTTCTTTGCCACGGCATCTCCTGACTTTGTCATTTTTTCTGTTTTAGAGATTTTCTTATCCACCGATTCTAAATCCCTAAGTTGTAGTTCTGTATCAATCACCTCTTTGTCAAAGACGGGGTCTACCGAACCTGCTACATGTACTACATTATCATCATCAAAACACCTGACCACATGAATGATAGCATCAACAGCACGAATATTTGACAGAAACTTATTGCCAAGACCCTCTCCTTTTGATGCCCCTTTGACCAATCCTGCTATGTCTACAAATTCCATCACTGTTGGCAATACTCTCTTTGGGTTTACCAATTTTTCCAGAACTTGCAACCGGTCATCCGGCACCGTAATCACCCCCACATTGGGTTCAATCGTACAAAAAGGGAAGTTAGCCGCCTCAGCTTTCGCATTTGACAAGGCATTAAAAAGGGTTGATTTCCCAACATTCGGTAATCCAACAATTCCACACTGTAAAGCCATATTTTCTTTGGTTATAATCTATTTAGCAAACGCCTGCAAAGATACTAACAAAAGGATACAAAAAAACCCTTGATAACTAAATCAAGGGTTTAAATATTTATTTCTATGGATTAATCCCAAGACAGTTCTGTATCCGAACCGCTATCCTTATCCGTTTTTGTGTCGGTGTCGGTGTTTGTATTCGTATTTGAATTTGCCTCAGCATTTGCTGCATAATTCTGACTTCTCTCCTCGTCTCTTCTATCAAACTCTGCAAAATCTACCTCAGGAAGCAGTTCGTTTTTTACATGGTCTACAGATTCATTCAGTGCTTTTACAAACTTGTTGAAGTCCTCTTTATACAAGAAAATTTTATGCTTCTCATAAAAAAATCCGTCCTCCTTAAACTTTCGCTTACTTTCTGTAATTGTCAAATAATAATCATTTGACTTGGTTGCCTTCACATCAAAAAAGTAAGTTCTTTTTCCTGCCCTTACTTTTTGAGAAAAAATCTCTTCACGATCATTGTACTTATTCTCTTCCACTATCCTAATTATTTAAGTTAAAAGTTAGTAATTTATAGGTTTAATTATATTTTTAAAATCTAAATATA
>CAYRIF010000337.1:0-3130 GCA_964424205.1 uncultured Roseivirgaceae bacterium
GAACCATGCCTGACCATAAACCTGGTGGCTATGGAAAGATTACGGTCAGAGAAGTATTTGAGTACTCTTCCAACATCGGGGTTTCTAAATTGGTAGACGAACACTTTGGTGCAAATGCACAAAGGTTCATTGATTATTTAGAAGCTTTTGGAATCACAAAACCTGTTGGTTTTCAGTTGAAAGGAGAGGGCATCCCGTATATAAAAAGCCCTAAAGATAAAAGCTGGAGCGGGACTTCGTTGCCTTGGATGTCAGTGGGGCATGAGCTATTGGTAACGCCGTTGCAAACATTGACGTTTTATAATGCTGTGGCAAATGATGGTAAAATGTTACAACCACTTCTTGTTAAGCGGATAAGTAAAGCGGGGAAAACGATGGAAGAATACAAGGCGGCCGTATTGAATGAAAAAATATGCTCCAATAAAACGCTTCTTAAACTGAGAGAATTGCTAGAAGGTGTGGTGGAAAGAGGTACTGCCAAGAACATTAGAAACAGTCATTATAAAATTGCTGGAAAGACAGGCACTGCAAAAAAAGTGAAAAAAGGAGGTGGCTATAAGAGAGAATATTATACTTCGTTTGTTGGGTATTTTCCTGCAAAGTCACCAAAGTACAGTTGTATCGTGGTGATTGATAATCCAAAAGGATACAAACAATATGGCAGTGATGTGGCGGCCCCGGTGTTCAAAGATATTGCAGATAAAGTGTACGCACTTGATTTGGATATGCAAAATCCTGCGCCGTTATTAAGGTCGGCTGAAGAGGGTGTTTTTCCTGTAATACAAGCAGGAAATCATAAAGACTTGAAAATGATTTGTGATAAATTAGGCATTGAATCGCATTCTTATTCAGAAGAGGAATGGGTGAGGGCGCAACGAAGCAAAAAATCTATCAAGTGGCGGTCAAACGCGGTGCTAAAAGATGCGGTACCTGATGTGCAAGGAATGACCTTAAGAGATGCTATTTTTGTGTTGGAAAACAATGGATTACGGGTGAGTTTTTCTGGTGTGGGCAGGGTAACCAAACAATCTCAACTGGCTGGAAATAAAGTAATTAAAGGGAGTATCATTAAACTAAGCTTAGGATAATGATGCAACTAAAAGATATATTATATAAGGTTTCATTAGTTAGTGTTTCTGGCAGTACTGACCCGGAAATCGAAGCAATTTGCTTCGATTCCGGGAAAGTAATGCTAAACAGTTTGTTTGTAGCAATTAAAGGAACGGCAGCGGATGGACATGATTATATTGCCCAAGCCATAAGCGCTGGTGCAGTGGCAATTGTTTGCGAAAAAATTCCTGAAAAGACGCTAGAAAATGTGACTTATATCCAAGTGGCTGATGCTGGAAAAGCATTGGGAGTCATGGCGGCTAACTTTCACGGGAATCCTTCAAAAAAATTAAAGCTAGTGGGAATTACTGGTACAAATGGCAAGACAACGACAGTCATGTTGCTCTTTAACTTGTTTCGTAAGTTAGGGTATAACGTAGGCATGCTTTCGACAGTTGAAAATAAAATTAATGAGGAAGTAATTCCTTCTACGCATACCACACCAGATGCTCTGAGTTTGAATGCATTGTTGGCAGAAATGGTCAAGCAATCCTGCACACATTGTTTTATGGAAGTGAGTTCACATGCGCTGGTGCAGGGCAGGGCAGCAGGGTTGGAATACGCAGGTGCAGTTTTTACCAATATTTCGCATGACCACCTTGATTATCACAAGACATTTGATGAATATATCCAAGCAAAAAAGACGCTGTTTGATGACTTGCCTTCTGCTGCTTTTGCACTGGTAAATGTGGATGATAAGCGTGGCTTGGTAATGTTGCAAAATACCAAAGCAGATAAATATACATTTGCGCTGAAAACAGTTTGCGATTTTAAAGCAAGACTTGTCTCCAATACCATTCATGGTTTGGAACTGGAAATAGATAATAGAAATGTGTGGTTCAGGTTGGTCGGAGCATTCAATGCTTATAACATCATTACCATTTTTGGGGTGGCAACATTGCTTGGCGAAAATCGGGAGGAGGTATTGACAAGTCTATCGGAATTGGCAACAGCGCCTGGGCGTTTTGAATTGTTGGAAAATGGTTTGAACATCGCGGCCATTGTGGATTATGCGCATACCCCTGATGCTTTACAAAATGTTTTAGCAACTATCAATGACATCAGGACTGGCAATGAACAAGTCATTACTGTAGTAGGATGTGGCGGCAATAGAGACAAGGAAAAAAGACCAGTGATGGGAGATATTGCCACACAATACAGCGACAAGGTGATTTTTACCGCTGATAACCCTAGAAACGAAAATCCTGAAACAATTATAAAAGAAATGCAAGCTGGAGTGACTCCTAGTAATTATAGAAAAACTTTGGTCATAGTGGACAGAAGAGAAGCAATCAAAACGGCTTGCTCCTTGGCAAATCCGCATGATATTATATTGGTAGCTGGGAAGGGGCATGAAACCTATCAGGAAATTAACGGAGTGAGAAATCCTTTTGATGACAGAAAGGTATTGGGGGAAACTTTGGACTTATTAAGCGAATCGTAGCCAAGAGAAATACGTAAGAGATGTTTTATTACTTATTTGATTATTTAGAGAGAACTTTCAACTTGCCTGGTGCAGGGGTATTTCAGTATATCTCTTTCCGAGCGGGCATGGCGGCTGTGGTTTCATTGCTTATTACGATTGTTTTTGGCAGAAAATTGATTGATTTTTTACAAAAGAAACAAGTGGGGGAAACCATTCGAGATTTAGGGCTGGCAGGGCAGATGGAGAAAAAGGGCACGCCAACGATGGGTGGTTTGATTATCATCGCAGGAATTTTAATTCCTACGCTGCTTTTTGCTCGGATAGAAAATATATACATCATCTTACTCATTACCACTACTATTTGGCTAGGAGGTATTGGATTTATAGATGACTATATTAAAATATTTAGAAAGAATAAAGATGGGCTGGCAGGTAAGTTCAAAATTTTTGGTCAGGTTATTTTAGGCTTGGTGGTGGGACTGACTTTGTTCTTTCACCAAGATGTAGTGATTGGTGTTTTCCCTGATGGTATTGATGTGGCCGATACCTACCGAGAGGTGAAATCTACCGCCACCACACTCCCTTTCTTTAAAA
>CAYRIF010000338.1:0-3065 GCA_964424205.1 uncultured Roseivirgaceae bacterium
CCGCATGCTGGGAGATGTCATTGTAAAAGAATTTCACCGTATCAATAAAGTATTTTCTAGTCACTTGGTAGCATTTGCTGCTTTTCAATACTTTAAGAAAAAATATAAAAAATTAGATTTATATGATTTGCTAAGACTCCCGAAAGAAGAAAGAGTTATTCCTTTCAGCGAGTTTAAAGTAGTATTTGAAAAACTACGTAACAGGGTACTTATTTTAAATGAAGAGGGGAAAGTTGGTATTGCCAACCATCTCACTGGGGAACTGGAGGCCGTCATTAAACTTGGATTGGATAATGTAGGCATGTACCATGCGAAAAGACCTCTTTTGCTCAATAAAAATGGTGATATAGTAAGTGAAAACTTATCAACACTATACTACTATCATAATAGATTGGTTGGATATGAACTCGAAAACTATGTCTAGCAAACAAATTGGCGTTATTGGAGCAGGTAGTTTTGGAACTGCTATCGCTAATATTTTGGCAGAAAACCAAGACGTTATTTTGTATGTAAGGAGAAAGGAAGCAGCAGATATAATCCAATCAACCAGAACAAGTGCCCAGCAAAAACTGCTTAAAAATGTTTCTATCACCAATAGTCTAGAAGAAATTGCTAAAAACTGGGAAGTAATATTTCCAATAGTACCTGCGGCAAATTTCAGGGCCATGATGAAAAGTTTAGCGCCGTTTTTACGCCCTTATCATATTCTTATTCATGGCACCAAGGGACTAGACATCACACAATCCACCGATGGCACCATACCAGAAACACTCACTCGTGATGACGTAAAAACCATGAGCGAAATCATCAAAGAGGAAAGTGTAGTGGTGAGGGTAGGCTGTTTAGCAGGACCCAATTTGGCGAGAGAACTGGTAGCAAAATTACCAGCCGCTACTGTTGTTGCCAGTCACTTTGATGAAGTAATTGATACTGGCATCAAACTTTTACGAAGTGACCGTTTTCAAGTCTATGGCAACAAAGATTTAATTGGCATAGAACTGAGTGGCGTTTTGAAAAATATTATTGCCATTGCCTCAGGGGTGCTAAGTGGCCTAGAATATGGAGAAAATGCTAGGGCATTATTGATTAGCCGAGGCATGGTTGAAATGATCCATTTAGGCACCATGCTTGGTGGAGAACTCAAAGCCTTTATTGGCTTAGCTGGTATAGGAGATTTAGTAGCCACATGCACCAGTAAACTAAGTAGAAACTACACCGTGGGTTATCGCATTGCCAAAGGAGAAACGCTAGATGAAATACTAAACTCCATGACTGAAGTGGCAGAAGGAGTGCATACAATCCAAATCATCAATAAACTTACCACCCACTATAAAGTAAGAGCACCCATCTCTGATGTCCTTTACAAAGTACTTTTTGAAAATATGTCGGCAGAAAAAGCATCCCAGTATCTCATGCGATACCCTTATAATATCGATATTAATTTTTTGTAACCTGTCTCAAATAGTTAAGTATGTACTTTCTTACCACTCTTTATGCCGTAAAAATTACTATTTTCTTATTTGTATAGTTATGTTTGCAGCTGTTTAAATCATTAGCGTTATCTAAATGAAAATAATTTTCGGGAGACTTTTCATTGTCTTAATACTTGCAACAATCAGTTCAACCGCCTTTTCACAATCCTTTCAGAAGGGACAATTCTACTTCCACTGGGGATGGAACGCTGCAGAGTTTACCAAATCAGACATCCACTTTAAGGGTTCAGACCATGACTTCACACTTCACAATGTTAGGTCAAAAGATAGGCAGACAGTTTTTGATGTCAAAACCTATTTTAACCCCTTTAAAATCAGTATCCCGCAATACAATTTTAAGATTGGCTATTTCATCAATGACAGATATGATGTTGCTTTTGGCTCTGATCATATGAAATACGTAGTGATTCAAGATCAGACGGTAAAAATAAGTGGCCATATTTCTGGCGGAAAATATGCTGGTGATTATGACAACCAAGATATAGTGATTGCAGAAGATTTTTTAAAATTGGAACATACGAATGGATTAAATTATGTTAATTTTGAAATTAACAGGAATGACAATCTCAATATTTTCAAAAATATCAGCAACAAAAAACTAGCATTCAATAGTATTGTGGGCTTTGGGGCAGGCGTCCTGATTCCTAAAACTGATGCGACATTACTAAGCAAAGAAAGACATGACAAATTTCACCTTGCCGGCTATGGGCTATCACTAAAAGCAGGGTTAAACATCACCATTTTCAAACGCTTCTTTATCCAAAGTGAACTTAAAGGAGGCTTCATCAACATGCCCTACATCAGGACCACTTACTCGAAAGCCGATGGCGCTAAACAAAACTTCTTCTTCTTTCAGCGAAATATTCTTTTTGGCGGACGATTTAATTTGAATCGTTGAAATAGCGTTGAGGGATAATTCGTATTACTTATTCATTGCACCAATTACTTTCTATAAATATAACATAATATTTAGTACTTTTAACTCGGGTTAAAATATTTTCCAAACCTTAAAGCGCTCAAAGCAGTTAAAGTAAATAGTATTTAATAAACTAACTCCTCACCTATGCCCACTTACAACTTAAAGATTAATGGTAAATCCCACAATGTAGAAGCAGCTGCAGACACGCCACTGCTGTGGGTATTAAGAGACCAGCTAGATCTGGTCGGCACGAAATATGGCTGTGGTATTGGTCAATGCGGCGCTTGTATGGTTCACCTCAACGGTACCGCCACTCGAAGTTGCTTGTTACAAGTTTCGGAGCTAGGGGACAAGGCTATCACTACCATCGAAGGGCTTTCCGAAGAAGCAACCCACCCAGTGCAACTGGCATGGAAAGAAGTGGATGTACCGCAATGCGGCTACTGCCAATCGGGGCAAATGATGACCGCCGCTGCGTTTTTAGAAACCAATGCAGATCCTACCAAGACAGAAATAAGAGAAGCCATGAATGGAAACATCTGCCGATGTGCCGCCTATAACAGCATAGAGAAAGCAGTAGAAGTAGCCGCAAGCAAAATAAGCTAATCCCTAAATACACAAACATGAAATTATCAAAACAAGTAGATTTTAGT
>CAYRIF010000339.1:0-2172 GCA_964424205.1 uncultured Roseivirgaceae bacterium
AAAAAGACCCTGCATTTTCATGCAAGGTCTTGTAATGTCGGGGTAGCAGGATTCGAACCTGCGGCCCTCTGCTCCCAAAGCAGATGCGCTAACCGGCCTGCGCTATACCCCGAAATATCTTTACTATTGAGCATAAACAATATTATGCTTCTCTTTTTAATCAGGGTTAAGCCCCAAAATAAAACTGTGATTCCACAGGGACTCGAACCCCGAACCTACTGCTTAGAAGGCAGTTGCTCTATCCAGTTGAGCTATGGAACCAAAACGAGTGAGTAATTGAACAGAAAAACAATGTTTTTAAACCTCAATATCGCACTCAAACTCGACTGGCGGAGAGAGGGGGATTCGAACCCCCGGTACAGTTTAACCCGTACGCATGTTTAGCAAACATGTGGTTTCAGCCACTCACCCACCTCTCCTTTTTCGGAACGTTTTCCAAAAGTGATGCAAATATAGCATAACATATTTAACTAAACCAATAGTAAAATAAAAAAAGTTATATATCTTCAAAAAATTTTCAACCAAGCAAGAAAAAGCGCGCCATTTAACAAATATTAACCAATACAACTCATTCCTTTTTGTGTCCTTTCCTATATTTGTACCATACGTAAATTTCATTCCAATTATTAAATGAGCTGGGCAAAATCATTAGGACTATTAGAGTTACTCTTCAGCGCAGCTTTTGTGATTTTCTATGCACTCTATATATTTAAAGTCATTAATGCCGCAAAAAAATTAAACAGTCCGTATGCTGCAGTTTTTATCAAACTGATTCCACGCACGCTTTTATTTGCTTTACTAATTGTTGCATTGCTTGGTCCTTCATTCGGAGAAACACCGAAAGAAATAAAATCTATTGGAAAGGACATCTACTTCGCCGTTGATTTGTCTGCCTCCATGAACGCTTTTGACATTGCCCCCACCCGACTTGAAAAGGTGAAATTCGAATTAAAGAAAATTGCCGCCGCTTTCAACTCCGATAGGGTTGGACTCATTATATTTTCTTCCGAAGCATTTGTGCAATGTCCATTGACTTATGACAAGAGCGCTTTTAACTTATTTCTAGAAACACTTAATACAAATCTAGTGCCTCGCTCTGGCACAGACTTCAGCGCCCCCCTGGAAGTAGC
Source organism: uncultured Roseivirgaceae bacterium (assembly GCA_964424205.1). Classification (GTDB taxonomy): domain Bacteria; phylum Bacteroidota; class Bacteroidia; order Cytophagales; family Cyclobacteriaceae; genus CAYRIF01. The sequence goes on from CAYRIF010000339.1 coordinate 1,131, forward strand.
CATGAAAAAAATATCTAAGGAGGAAAAAGCAGATAGCAAGCAGAAATCTAAAATAATTATCTTGATAAGCGATGGGGAAGATTTTGGTGAGAATACAATCTCTCTTGCCAATAAAATTGAAGAAAAAGAAATTAAACTATTCACACTAGGAATAGGTACCAAAAAAGGAAGTAAAATAAGAGGAAAGTACCAATACAAAAAGGACCGACAGGGAAATGATGTGGTCACCAAACTTAACCCAAAGATGCTTAAAAAGCTCGCTGCTACTACTGGAGGAAAGTATTTTGAAATTAGCGAAAACAGAAATGATGTTTCTCGTTTGATTAATACCATAGCAAATATAGAAGGAGAACTAAGAGATACAAAAAAAATAGATGCTGCTTCTAATAAGTATTTTTACTTTTTAGGATTGGCACTCATACTCTTCTTACTAGATTTTCTGTTTAGACATAAAACGCTTAGAATATGAAGTATTTAATAGTCCTATTACTATTAATTGATCCAATAAAACAACTCAACAAAGTTGCCAAAATCAACGCTGCAAAAAAAGCAGCTCAAGAAGCCTACATTGCCCATGATTATAAAAAGGCAATAGAAAATTACACCCTATTATTGGATTCATTAGCAGTAGAAGACGATGTAATTTTACTCAACCTCGCCAATGCCTACCATAAAGTAAAAGACACTGCTCTGGCGCTAAGCAATTATGAGATATTAACTTCAAGTGACAATAAAAAAATACAATCCATCGCTCAGCAACAATTAGGGGTCATTCAATTCAAAGCTAAAAAATATGAAACCGCATTGGCTTTTTTCAAAAGAGCCTTAAAAGCAAATCCCAACAATGAAAATGCCAGGTATAATTATGAATTGACAAAAAAAATAATTGATAAGAAGAAAGAGGAGGATAAGAAAAAAGATAAAAACAAGGATAAAGACAAAGACAAAAAAGATCAAAAGAAAGACGAAAAGAAAAAAGAAGATCAGAAAAACAAGGATAAAGACAAAGACAAAAAAGATCAAAAGAAAGACGAAAAGAAAA
>CAYRIF010000339.1:2272-3039 GCA_964424205.1 uncultured Roseivirgaceae bacterium
AAGAAGATCAGAAAAACAAGGATAAAGACAAGAAAAAAGGAGATAAAAAAGACGATAAAAAACAAGAAAAGAAAGATAAAAAAGAAGATACAAAAAAGAAGGACGAAAAGAAAAAGGGAGAAAAAAGTGATGATAAAGAAAAAAAGGAAAAGAAAAAAATGTCTCAGCAGACAAAAGAAAATTTAGAAAAAATAAAAATTAGTCCACAAAAAGCCAAAATGATTTTGGAGGCTATGAAAAATCAAGAGATGCAATACCTTCAGCAGGCTAAAAAAAGACCAAAAAACAAGAATAAAGATAATAGCAAGCCTGACTGGTAATATTTAAAGAATACCTTCCATAAAATTTCCCTGACAAATTGTCACTTTTTTCGTGGCACTTTAGTATCTTTGCGCTCCCAAATTCATTGATAAAATTGTATGGAAAATCTTATTACCGACATTGATATTGTTAAAGAAGCAGACGCTGTCGCTTGTGAAACAGTTCATGTTACTAAAGAACAAAATACTGGCAACAGCAAAAAACTTTACATAGAAAGCTACGGCTGTGCGATGAATTTTTCCGACAGTGAAATCGTCTCTTCCATCATGTTCGAAAATGGTTTTGACACAACCAATGATGTCAATCAAGCAGATGTGATATTTGTTAATACATGCTCCATTCGTGAAAAAGCAGAACAAACCGTTAAAAACAGAATTAGTCAATTAAATGCACTGAAAAAGAAAAAACCTGCGCTCACAATAGGTGTGTTAGGCTGCATGGCAGAA
>CAYRIF010000340.1:0-3031 GCA_964424205.1 uncultured Roseivirgaceae bacterium
ATTTGAGCATGAAAATAGTTTGCAAGTGAGTTTTTCAAGAAGGGTATGGCGTCCCTCAATGTATTTTCTAAATCCGTTCCATAACTTGATTAACCCACAAAATATTAGAAGTGGTAATCCTGATTTAGACCCGACATTTACACATATATCAGAACTTACTTACCTGAAAAATTGGAAAAAAGCCGCTATGACTACTGGCGTATATTATCGGCGAACAAAAAATGCAGTTTATTGGATAAAAACTTTGGAAAACGGAATTACACATACATTTCCTGATAATCTTGTGAATACACAATCGTTTGGCATTGAGCATACGCTCTCCTACGAGCTGACCAAATGGTGGAGTTTAGATGCGAGTTTGACACTTTTCAGAAGGATTATTGATGGCTCAAATTTAGGAGAAGAATTTAATAATTCAGTATATTCATGGGAGGGGAAGCTAAATTCCAAATTTAACTTTAAGGATTTTGATATTTTCGTGAAAACTAACTATACGGCTCCTGCAGAAACACCGCAAGGGAATAGAGCGGCGATTTTTTATACCGACTTAGGCATCAGCAAGGACATATTGAAATCTAAGGCGACGATAATGCTACAAGGCAAGGATATTTTTAAAACAAGGGAACGTGTGACAGAATCTTTTGGGAAAAACTTTTTTATACGATCTGACTATTCGTGGCAAACACGTCAAATCATCCTGGGGTTTACCTACCGAATTAATCAGAAAAAGAAAAATACATATTTTGGTGGAAACTCAGGGGCAGGAGAGGATTTTTAGGGGGCAAAAATTTTTTGCATAAAAATTCAAAAAACCATTGCTGACCAATATTATTTTGTTACCTTTGAGTAATTTCTTTCCATAGCTGGTTGAATTAAGCCGTCCGCAATTAGTCTCGCTAATTCGGACGGCTTTTAATTTTAACCAAAGATGTGGCTAATTAACGGTTACTAGAAAATAGTTTTTCTTACCTTTTTGAATCAACAAATACTTGTTTTGAAGTAATTTAAAATCAATATTTTGATTGGCTGTAATTTTTTCTTTGTTAATACTCACACCGCCTGCTTGCAACATTCTCCGTGCCTCTCCTTTCGATTTGAAAACTATTCCTTGCGTTGTTTCTGACAAAAAGGTGGTAATATCATTACAGTTGGTTAAATCAGCTGTCGAAATACTTACTTGAGGTACGCCTTCAAATACAGAAAGTAAAGTAGCCTCATCTATTGAAATCAAATCTTCTGTGGTTGATTTGCCAAAAAGAATTTGTGATGCTTTGATTGCTGTGTCATAGTCTTCCTCTGAGTGTACTCTGATTGTAAGTTCCTTGGCAATTGTTTTTTGCAGCACTCTTAAATGTGGCGTTTCTGCATGTTCTTTTTCCAATATCTCAATCTCATCTTCTGACAATAAAGTAAATACTCTTATCAATTTGTGTGCATCTTCATCGGTGCTATTAAGTAAAAATTGATAAAACTTATAAGGAGATGTTCGTGTGGGGTCTAGCCAAATGTTTCCACCTTCAGATTTTCCAAATTTCGTACCATCTGATTTGGTGAGTAGCGGAGTGGTCAGCGCATAAGCCTCTCCCGATGCTTTTCGGCGTATCAGTTCTGTCCCTGTGGTGATATTTCCCCACTGATCTGATCCTCCCATTTGTAATTTCACGCCTTCATTAGTAAACAAATGATAAAAGTCATATCCTTGTAGTAGTTGATAAGAAAATTCAGTAAATGAAATACCAGTTTCTAATCTAGTTTTTACAGAGTCTTTTGCCATCATATAATTGACAGATATATGTTTGCCAACATCCCTTAGAAAGTCAAGAAAGCCAATACCTTTGAACCAGTCAAAATTATTGACCATGACGGCTGCATTTTCCCCATTTTCAAAGTCAAGAAACTGAGCGAGTTGTTTTTTAATGCATGCTTGGTTGTGTTTTAGTGCTTCTTCGCTTAACAGGTTACGTTCTTGTGATTTCCCAGAGGGGTCACCAATCATACCTGTTGCACCACCTACTAATACATAGGGTTTGTGTCCTGCAAGCTGAAAATGCTTCAATAACATAATGGTGACTAGGTTTCCAAGGTGCAGAGAGTCTGCCGTTGGATCGAAACCTATATAAGCAGCAGTCATTTCTTTTGAAAGTTGTGCTTCTGTGTTGGGGGTGACATCATGTATCATTCCTCTCCATTTTAATGCTGCTATAAAATCGGTCATATTACTTTTTCTCAGTTATTTTGGACTGCAAATATAAAAAAGATGATTACAGGATGGAATTTTTGAAGAATGTCTGCCTAATTATTTTGTATATTGATAAAATATATGTACTTTTAAGATTCCAAGATATTTTATAACAATACAAAGAGTTGATTTTGGTTGAGACGAAGCGTATTGTTTTTCAGTATTTACTACCCTAAATAAAGAAATGGATGTTTTGGTTGTAATTTTGGTTTAATATCCATGAGACACCTGCTGGTTACAGGTGTCTCTTTTTTATGGTTAATTTTATTTTATTTTATTTCAAAATCCGAAGAGACGTACCCTTCAGGGATATATGATTTTTCGTGAAATGAAACTTTGTTGTCATAGTCAACTAGAATAATAGTACTGCACCTGGTGCCGTAGCCATTCGTTTCTATAAACATAGATGAGATGGCTTTTTCACGTTCATAGCCAATACCAGTATCTGGAAGCACATTATCTTCTGCCAGTGCTGTATCACATAAATTTTTAAAGGCACTTTCTACTGAAAAGTCATTTTCATTCTCTATTAATCTTTTTAATTTTTCTTTTCCTTTGATAACTTTAGGCCAAGGTGTATCTAATAACGCATTGCTTAATCCATATATTCCTGCCTCTAAACTCATCATTGATTTGTGATAGTTAGAGTAATAGTTAATCTGATTGGCATCTCCAAATAACAAATTATATCCATTATATGAATTTTTGCAACGTTCTAGGCTGTCCAAATAAGTAATATCATCTTGCCTACTTTCCAAATAGTTAGTGACCAAGTGTCCTCTAGTAGGGGCA
>CAYRIF010000341.1:0-3028 GCA_964424205.1 uncultured Roseivirgaceae bacterium
GCTCCGGTTAATATTGGAGCAAGTGCAATAATAATTCGAGAGTAGTATATATTACCATAATAATTCATAAAAAGTACTAGAATAGCTCCAAGCCCTCCAATGGCGGGAATAAGTGCCATTGATTTTGGTAAGTAAATTAAAGAGATACCTATAAATGGTATTGCAACCCCGACTAATAGTACCAATGCAACTATATTGGTTGGTTTAACACGATGCTTAAGATAGTCAGGCATTTTATGTTGTAGTCCTGCCTCAAAAATGTTGTTAAAAAAATTTCCCATAGTATTTTATTAATCTATATTTGTTTCAAAAATCGAAATAATAATATTATTTGAAAAACACAATTTTCGTTTAATTCGTAAATGTAAGATTAATTACCGGAAAGCGTAAATAGAGGTTTATTATCTATTATTTGAATGTGAAATTGAGAAAATATTTTCATCTAAATGTGTATGTATCATACTAGAAGGGGTAATAAAGGAAAGAATATTTTTCTTATATGCGAAAGATATGGCCTGGTATTGGTTGAAGTTTGAAAACCTACTGATAGTGTAATTTTTATAATAAACTATGTTGTTTATCTCGTAAATATTGAACGGAGTCATTATACCTGTTTTTAAAACTTTTGACAATGCTTCCTTGATGGTCCAAATCCTTGTATAAAATGAGTTCTCATTTTCTACATTTTTTAGGTTGTTTCTTTCGTGAGTAGTGGTTTGAGAGATGATATTTTCTTTACTATTTGTTGTTATTGCTTCAATGTCTACACCAGTAGGGCATTTAGCAGATGAAACAATGCAAGCAGCATGTGTCTTTGTATGTGAAATACTGATTATAGGCATTTTACCTGTGGGATAGTTTACAAGTGGATGACTAAATATACCATGACTTATAGAGATTTTCCTAAAGTCTTCCTCTCCTAAGTACTTTGCGAGTATATTTTTAGCCAAATACCTACTTTGTAAAAAACTTTTCTTTTTTTTCTCAAATTTGAGTTGCCCAAAAATATCAAGTTCCGAATTGCTAAGAAATTTCTTTCTTTCTTTATACAATGCATTATAATTAAGTGAAGAAGTGCCTAAATAAATTGGGTATTCTTTATTCTCGTGCGATACTAGTAGTTTGTGAATTCTCATAATAAGTCACGAAAATTAGGGAATTGTTTATTCTTTTTATGGTTATATGAGAATAAAAAAGAAACAGCGCCACTTGAAATTAAGTGGCGCTGTTTCTGATAAATTGAAAGAAGATGTTTTTATTATACTTTTTCTAGCATAGTATCAATCTTAATTTTGTTAAAAACTTCATTGAGTCTTCCAAGAATCAATTCTTTGTTTCTACTTAAAAACCAGTGATCACCATCAACCACTTCTAAAGAAAATGTATTGTTTGTCTGAAACTTCCATTGTGCCAATTCTTTGACAAGTACCACTTCGTCTTGCTCTGCCGCAAATCCCGAAATTGGAATTTCTAGTTTTTCATCTTCATCATAGTGGTAACTCATAATCAATGGCATGTCTTTTTTCATGATGGGAAGAATTTTCTTAAGGAACTCAACATCATCAATATAATTCATCAATGATAACAGTTTTTCTTCAGAGTTGCTTTCAATTGCCGTCTCGCTAATTACATCCCTATCCTTCCATGTTTTTGATAGATGAGGTGCTATCGTCCCTGTCACAAAGAAGTGTTCTGGCGTAATACCATAATTTTTTCTTAGGTAACGGATTAATTCAAATCCGACAATGCCGCCAAAACTATGTCCCATTATAACAAAAGGTTTGTCAAGTAACGGCATCAGTGCTTTAGCCAATTCTGGAATTAGTACATCCATATCCTCTATTGATTTTTCATCACTCCTATTTTCTCTGCCTGGTAGCTGAAGTGCGATGACATCAGTATTTTTAGGGGGATTATAAATGAAATGACTAAACATAGAAGCCCCAGCACCTACTGGATGAATACAAAACAATCGTTTTTCGACTTTCTGTCGATTACTACTGTTTCTGACAAACCATTTGTCGATTACCTCAATATCACTTTCGCTAGTGATCCCTGAAGTATCTTCTTTTTCTTCTGAAATATTTGTCTTTTCCAGTTCAATAATCAGTTGATCAGCAAGTTCCATGATGCTAGGTCCTTTGGCGATTCGCATTAAAGGGTAATTGATTTCAAGTTTTTGTTGTATCCAATTTCTTAGTTGATTCAGCATCAATGAATCTAGTCCAATTTTAGAAATCGATATATCTATCTCAATTTTATCAACGGAAGTCCCTAAAATTTTAGCCAAAGATTCTGCTAATTTCATGGTTAAAAGTGTTGTTTTTTCTTCCGCATTCACATTGCGTATTTTATCGGTCAATGAAGACTTGTTATTACCTAATTGCCCGCCTTTTGCGGTGGCTTCAGCAATTACTTTTTCGAATCGTGAATCATGAATTAAGTTAGTGTAGAACCCTTTAAATTTTTTCCAGTCTAGGCTGGCGGTCATTCGGTGCGTAGGTTGATGTAGCATTACATTTTCCACCTTGTCAGTTATTTGTTTTAACGACATCAGCAACCATCCTTGGTTTGTTAATACTTTGAGAACGCTGTCTTCCCCTTCTTTTGACATGCCAGCAAAAGTATCCATGACACCTAGGTTTATGGCAGTTCCTTTCAGACCAGTAGACTGTCGGTATTCTGCTAAGGTATCTAAGAAGGTATTGGCAGATGAATAATTTGCTTGACCAGGAAATCCAAATATAGAGGATATAGAGGAGAGCATTACAAAGAAGTCTAATTCATCTTTTTGAGTGGCAAGATGTAAATTCCATGCACCAATTGCTTTGGGTTTGAATGCGTTCATGAACTCATTCGGAGTTGTATCTGGAATCCCCATATCGTTGATGACAGCAGCGCTATGAATGATGCCTTTTAGCGGAGGCATCGTATCACGAACAATGTTAGCGGTCAGCGATAACTGTGATTGATTGGTGACATCGACTTTCATTAAATTCACCTCTACGCCACTTGCTTCCATTTCTCT
>CAYRIF010000342.1:0-3003 GCA_964424205.1 uncultured Roseivirgaceae bacterium
AAAAGAAGTGTTAATACTAATTTCCAATGAGTTGACCAATCATGAGATTGCTGATAAGCTGTTTTTAAGTCCTCGAACTATCGATACCCACCGTAGAAACCTGTTGCAAAAAACAGGGGTGAAAAATACGGCAGGCTTGGTGAAATATGCCTTGAAGTATGAATTAATCGAGTGATTTATTGGTTATACCATTGTGATGTTAAAATGGTATAAAAGCCCCATCCTTGACGTGTGCACACGCAGGTCAAACAGTAATCCATTTGCACGAATTAAGTAAAAACACCTAGTGACTTAGGTAAAAAAGCGTGTTTTTATAATTACGCTTTTCACGTCTTATACTGGAGATAAATAGTATTTACTTTCGTAGTATAAATAGTTCGGTTCATTTAAACCATTAGAAATCATGATAGGTGTAAATCAGAATTTGTCCGTAATGTATAGAAGTGATCATTTATCTATCGAGGGGTCATTTGAAAAAAAGATGACTAAAATTAGAAAGGATTTTGAAAGTATTTTTTACAGAAGAGGACAGGTGATTTTCAATGAAGGGAATATTCCAAGAGGGTTATTTTATGTGGAATCAGGGAAGGTAAAAGTTGCGAAGTACGGCAGTGATGGTAAAGAGCAGATTATCAGTATTGCCAAGCCAGGAGATTTTATAGGATACAAAAGCCTTCTCACTAATACCCATTATAATGTGTCAGCTTCAATTTTGGAGGACGCTACGCTCACCTTTATTCCAAAAGATGATTTTTCAAAATTATTCAGAATAGATACTGATGTTGCAGATAGGTTCACAAAAATGCTTTGCGATGACCTGATAGCACTAGAAGAAAAAATGGTGTCTATGGCGTATACACCTGTTCGTGGCAGGTTGGCTAAGGCACTTTTGGAACTTGATAAAGTATATAAAGAGGAAAAAAGAAATACAAGTTTTATCAATTTAAGCAGAATGGATTTGGCAAATATTGTAGGTACCGCAAAAGAAACGGTAATCCGTCTTTTGACCGAGTTTAAAACAGATAAATTAATTAGGACCGAAGGAAAATTAATCACCATACTCGATGCACAGGGATTATTGAGAATTAATCAATTGTATCGCTAGAAGTATATAACTTATAAACTGAATAGGATGAAAACGATGACAAATAACGAAACACACCATGACCACATTTTGTGGCATTCAGATTTTGAAATGTGGTTGCAAGATATGGAAATGTGGGATAAAGAAATAGCGACCCTAGAAGAAGACTTAGATATTATCAAAGATGCTGTTGAAAACCATCTTGCTGCGTATGAGAAACATAGAACTGCAATTTTGGAACATAAAGTTTCGGCAGAAAAACATGAAAAGGACTTGGCATTTACTGGTGGAACAGCGGATGTAATGAAGGGTCAGCATATGCAGGAAAAAGAAAAGCATGCACGTCAGAAAGTGGTGCACGAAAGAATTAAGAAATACCATCATAAAATAGCGGCATTAACTTCTGGTCTAAGACATGCACTAGAAGCTGCCATGTAGCACACTTTTAATTTTGCAATGATGTTAGGCAAACTACGAGACTCGCAGATTGATACTCTCTTGATAAGTCAAATCATTGGCAGGCTTGGGTGTCGTGCAGATAATCACACGTATGTTGTTCCAGTGACCTATGCATATGATGGAGAGTATGTGTATGGGCATACACAAGAGGGAAAAAAATAGAGATGATGAGGAGTAATCCTGAGGTTTGTATGGAGGTGGACGATATTGACGGTAGAGCAAATTGGAGAAGTGCCATAGTGTGGGGGAAGTATGAAGAGTTGGAAGGAACAGCGGCAGAGAAAGCACTCTTATTCTTGGAAGATCGATTGATGCCTTTGCAGCGTAGTGACACCGCATTGCCAATGTATGGGTTAGATCAGGCTCATTCAGTAAAAAATCCACAAACGATTCCTGTAGTGTATCGTATTAAAGTGGAGCGGAAATCGGGAAGATTTGAAAAAAGCTAAATACATTTCACATAAAATAAACTCATTAGATATGAAAGGTTATAACACTTGGATGGTTGCATTGGATTTTACTTCAATGGATGATACACTTTTGGCATATACCAAATTTCTTTCTGAAGTCCTTAAACCGAATATGATATATTTCTCTCATGTGAATAGGGGTTTTGAAATGCCTGATAGTGTGCATATTCACATGACAGATTTGAAAAGACCTGATAACGATGAATTACAGGCGAAATTGGAAACAAAAGTTGGGGCGTATTTCAGCGGAGAAAAAGAAACAGAGATTGACTGCATGGTATTTGAAGGGAAGCCAAAGTTTGAACTTTGGCGAGATACTTATGCTTTTGATGTGGATTTATTTATAGCGGGTGGTAAGAAGAAGCATAAGGGACGGGGAATTATTCCTAAGAAGTTTGTGAGAAAGTCATTTTGTTCTGTACTATTCGTGCCGGAAGAATTTCCAGGGAGAGTAGAAAATATTTTGGTGCCCGTTGATTTTTCGGCGGCATCCAAAAAAGTATTAGAGCGTGTAATCAATTTAGCGAAATCTATTGAAAATTGTACGATTACTTGTTTGCATGTATTTGACTCTCCTTATAGCTGGGATTTTGTAACCTTGCCATTTAAAGAATATATAGCGCTTTTTAAAGAGGAGGCAAGCAAAAATTATAACGATTTTATGGATGGGGTTGACGACAAAGGAGTGGAAATAAAAGGAAGATTGGTGTTGCGGGAATTGCCCCATGTTGCAGATCATATTAAGGAGGTCGCCGAAGATGAGAATACAGATTTGATTATGATGAGTGCAAGTGGAAAATCTAGATTTTCAGCAATTGTATTGGGCAGTGAAACGGAGAAGCTGGTGCAAGTTGAAAAGGACTTTCCAGTGATGATACTAAAGGAAAAAAGTGATACTGTAAAGTACTGGGATTTAGTTTCTACCTTTTAAACAAAATGTGGATAACTATGTGAATAGCAGTATTTTAAGTGCATAAGTTGTGGATAAAA
>CAYRIF010000343.1:0-2959 GCA_964424205.1 uncultured Roseivirgaceae bacterium
GTATTTCGCTATTTTCCCTTGGTATTTTAAAAATACGGTGAATAATGCGGGTTAACCCGTATTATTCATGTGATTAGCTTGGTGTATATGTGATCCCGATAGCCATCGGGAAAAAATCGAAGATATATGGGCATATTTCGAGGGTTTTGCAACCTGCCTACCGGCAGGCAGGCGAAGCAGATACGCCAAGATAATTGCAAGCCCCCCAAATTTGGGCTATTTTATTTTTAGCAAAATGCAGGATAATAAGCTGATAGTAAGTGGGTTACAATTGTACTTTGTTAAAACGGTGAATAATGCGGGTTAACAGGTGTTTTCACGAGTAGGGCGATGCCCTACTTTAAAAGATGGAACCATTTCAGGGTACTTTGACAGCACAAATTCTTGTTAAAAGATGATTGCATCCACCTTTAAGTCTCCATAGACCATTTCTAAAGCCGTTTTCTTGATTTGCAAATAATTTTTTGTTGTGAGGACACCGACCGAGGAGGCAATAGGTTTATCCCATCACCAAACCCACCTGCTCCAAATTCTCCCAGTACCTAGGGTATGATTTCTGGACAACGCTTGGTGCTTCAATAGTAACATCATACTTCATGGCAAGTGGTGCCAATGCCATCGCCATACGGTGGTCGTCATAGGTCGCAAAAGTAATTGGATTTTTGGGGCTAGAGAAGTCACCAGAAGTCACCAACCATTCCCCTTCATGCACTTCAGCGAGTTGCGCATTGAATTTTGCCAATTCATTTTGTAAGGCAGCAATACGATCGGTCTCTTTGATACGCAGACTTTCAAGCCCTGTCATTTTGCATTGGATATTATTGGCAGCGCAGATGACAGCTACCGTCTGAGCGAGGTCGGGGCAATCACTAAAATCAATGTCAATTGCTTTTGCAGCTTCTATTTTTTGAAGTAAAACCCCCGCTTCATCAAAAGTAGATTTTACCCCTAGTTTGCCCATAATGTCTACAATGGCAATATCGCCTTGCAATGAATTTTTTCGTAGTCCTAAAAGTTTTATTTCCGCTGTTTCAGCTAACGCCACAAAACTGTACCAATAACTAGCACCTGACCAATCTGACTCGATGGTATAATCTATGGCTTGATATTCTTGCGGTTTGATAGCGATGAGTTTGTCGTGCCAATTATATTTTATTCCAAACATTTTCATCAGCGAGAGCGTCATTTCAATATATGGACGGCTTCCAATTTTTCCGGTTAGCGCAATGGTCAGTCCTTTTTCTAAAGTAGGCGCAATCATCAACAGCGCTGAAATGTATTGACTGCTTACGTTTCCAGGAATGGCGAGGTGGTTTTGTTTTTGTTTAGAAAACGGTTTTAACAATGTTGGTGGATAACCTTTCTTGCCCCTATAAGAAATATCTGCCCCTAATTTAAGAAGCGCATCTACTAAAATTTTAATGGGACGTTCGCACATTCTTTGTGTACCCGTAAGGGACTTTTCTTCTTTAGAGATACCATGAAAAGCTGTTAAAAATCGCATCGTAGTCCCAGCGTCAATGACATTAAGTGCTTGCTCATCGCTTTGCAGCAGGCGGTTCATGGTAACTGTATCTCGCGCTTCTGATAGATTGCTTATTTTGGCAGGTTTTTTGCTTAAAGCATTTAGTATAAGCATCCGGTTACTCTCGCTTTTGGAAGCAGGGAGCATAATCTCAGATTTAGCAAGCGTTTTTTTATGAAAAATCGTAAAACTATTAGGGTATTTCAATCGTTAGGTGTATTAATTATAAGAAGATTGATTTTAACTATATAAAGACGCTGTATTGCGAATTTATCCCAAAGAACATCAAATTATTTCAATATGAAAACAACAGGAAAAATATTTTTAACTTTTTTAGGTGGCGCTGCGGCTGGAGCGGTTGCCGGATTACTTTTTGCGCCTGAAAAAGGAGAAACAACGAGAGAGATTTTGGCGGAGAAAGCGGACGAATTAAAGAAGACGCTGGAAGATGCGTTAGGAACTAACATTGCTTCTTCAAGAGACTTTAATTTTTATTAGTAATTGATTTTTTGATAATACCTCAAAGACCTTTCAATTTCAACGAGTGAGATAGGTACATCAAATTTCGCTTTACCTATCATCGTAAGTAACGTACAATTTATAATATTCCCTTTATTCTTTTTATCCTGAAGGGTGAGTTTGCTCATGTTAGCGATGTCTTCTTCAAAAATTTCTATCTTACCATAAACACTCAAAATGTATCGGGTAATTTCTTCCAGGTGGCTTTCCGCTAATCCTAGTTTTTCTTTTGATAAATACGCCTCACATATCATACCGATAGCGATTGCCTCTCCGTGCAGTAGCATCCTATTCGGGTTGTCAAATAGGTAACTCTCCACCGCATGTCCAACGGTATGTCCGAAATTCAAAATTTTCCGTAAACCTTGTTCATGTGGGTCTTCTGTTACCACTTGGCTTTTAATCGCCACATCATGGGCGATATGTGCTTGCCAATTTTGTGTTTCAAAAGTATGATTGGTGAGTGTTTTCCAATAGTCTGCATCACGAATTAAGCTGTGTTTGATTACTTCCGCATAACCAGACTTGAGTTGGTTTTTAGGGAGTGTGTTTAAGAAAATAGCATCAATCAATACCATTTTCGGGACTTTGAAAAGTCCAATATGATTTTTTAGGTGATTAAAATCTATGCCCAATTTTCCACCCACACTGGCATCAACTTGTGCCAAAAGTGTGGTAGGAATATTTATAAAATCAATGCCACGTTTGAAAGTGGCAGCACAAAACCCACCCATGTCACCTATCACACCGCCACCTAGATTGATGAGCAATGACTTTCGGTCGAAAAGAGCTTTCGTCAGAGCTGCCCATATGATTTCGCAGGTATTTAAATTTTTATGTTTTTCGCCACTTTTTATTTGAGGGCATCTCTAAAAACTAAAAGTTCAAGATTCTATTAATTTAATAGTTATATAA
>CAYRIF010000344.1:0-2954 GCA_964424205.1 uncultured Roseivirgaceae bacterium
CTCTACTTTTCTGTTTTGGCTTCGTTGGGGCAGGTTTTATCCAAGAGATATAAATGAAAGAAGACATTCAGGAATGGTCTGTGAGGACACAGACCATAGAAAAGAGAGACCTCGCAACCGGACGAGGATAGGATACAAATTAGGAATCAGAAACTAAAAACTAACTTTCTTTAGGCAGCAACACCCAAAGGATGAGGTACACCAACGTGCCTGGGAAGGCTGCGCTGGCAACTGAAATTATTACATAGAGTAGTCTTGTGATGGCTGGATCCCATCCAAAATATTTCGCAATACCTGCACATACGCCACCCAATACTTTGTCATTTGATCTTGATAATTTGTGTTCCGTCGTTGTCATCGTTATCATATTTATATTTAGTACATTCTTAATATCGTTATTCTCATACATATATGCAAATGATTTTTTTAAAAACAGCGACAAAGTGTTCATTCTCTTATTAAAACGACTATTTTTGCAGTTCAAATTTTGATGAACGGTAAACGTAGGAACTGATGGCGGTGTATAATTTCACAGATATAGAGAAGAAGTGGCAAAATTATTGGGAAGAAAACAAGACTTTCGAAGCCAAAATAGATAAGAGCAAGCCTAAATTCTATGCGTTGGATATGTTTCCCTATCCATCTGGTGCAGGATTGCATGTTGGTCACCCGCTAGGTTATATCGCTTCTGATATTGTGGCGCGTTACAAACACATCAAAGGTTTCAATGTGCTGCACCCTATGGGTTTTGATGCTTTTGGTTTGCCTGCCGAACAGTTTGCCATTCAAACAGGGCAGCATCCTGCCATCACCACCGAGGAGAATATTACAAAATACAAAGAGCAACTCAAAAACATTGGTTTTTCGTTTGACTGGGATAAAGAAGTGCAAACTTGTGATCCGAAGTTCTACAAATGGACACAGTGGATTACCATTCAATTATTTCACAGTTGGTATAATAATGATACCAATAAAGCAGAATCAATTGATACATTAATCAAAAAATTCAAAACGGAAGGAAGCAAAAACGTCCGTGCATCCTGCACTGATAGTACCCCGCAATTTAGTGCGACCGACTGGAACAATTTTAGCGATACAGTGCAGCAAAAAATATTACTTGATTACAGGATTTGTTACTTATCAGATACTACTGTTAACTGGTGTCCTGAATTGGGAACAGTTTTGTCTAACGATGAAGTGAAAGACGGATTTTCGGAAAGAGGGGGATTTCCTGTTATCAAAAAAACCATGAGCCAGTGGTCGATGAGAATTACTGCCTATGCGGAGCGATTACTACAAGGTTTGGGAAAAATTGACTGGCCGGAGCCAATGAAAGAAATGCAGCGCAACTGGATTGGGAAATCTGTTGGTGCGGAATTGGATTTTAAAACGGAAGTGGCTGATACAGACATCAAGGTCTTCACCACCCGCGTGGATACTATTTTTGGCGTGACGTTTATTGTCATTGCCCCGGAAAGTGACTTGACAGAAAAACTAACTACTGATACCCAAAAAGAAGCCATAGCGGCTTACGTGGCACAAGCCAAAAATCGGTCGGAAAGAGATCGAATGACTGACGTCAAAACTGTTTCCGGCGTATTTACAGGAAGTCATGCCATTCATCCCTTTTCTGGAGAAAAAATTCCTGTTTGGGTGGCTGATTATGTATTGGCTGGTTATGGCACTGGCGCCGTGATGGCGGTACCTGCGAGTGATGCAAGGGATTATGCCTTTGCCAAACATTTTGATTTACCCATTGTCGCTATCATAGAAGGGACAGATACTGAGAAGGAAGCTAACCCTACCAAAACAGGAAAAATGATTAATTCTGACTTCCTCAACGGGCTAGAAGTGAAGGCCGCTATTACCAAAGCGATAGAAGTAATGGCCGAAAAGAATATTGGTACGGCTAAAATCAACTATAAAATCCGAGATGCCATCTTTGCGCGCCAGCGGTACTGGGGCGAGCCGATGCCTATTTATTTTAAAAATGGACTGCCTCATACCTTACCAATTGATGAATTGCCGCTAGAGTTACCTGAAATTGACGCCTATAAACCTACCGAAAGCGGTGAACCTCCATTGGGCAGGGCAACTGATTGGAATCCGAAAGAGGGGGATCATTATGAGTTAAGCACCATGCCAGGATGGGCAGGGTCAAGCTGGTATTATTTCCGTTATATGGATGCCCACAACAACAATGAATTTGTCAGCAAAGAAGCACAAGCATATTGGCAAGATGTAGATTTATACATTGGCGGCTCAGAACATGCTACCGGTCACTTGTTATATTCTAGGTTTTGGAATAACTTCCTATTTGACAGAGGTTGGGTTAATACACCTGAGGCTTTTAGAAAATTGGTAAATCAAGGAATGATTCAAGGCAGGTCTAATTTTGTCTATCGAATAAAGGGTACAAATAAGTTTGTTTCAAAAAATTTAAAAGGAGAATATAAAACTTCTGCCATGCACGTGGCTGTGAATATTGTAGAAAATGATGTGCTGGATGTAGAAAAATTCAAACATTGGCGTCCTGATTTAGCAGATGCTGAATTTATTTTGGAAGACGGTAAATACCTATGTGGCGATGAGGTGGAGAAAATGTCCAAGTCAAAGTATAATGTGGTCAATCCAGATGATATCATTGAAAAATACGGTGCAGATACATTGCGCTTGTATGAGATGTTCCTTGGACCGCTAGAGCAATTCAAGCCATGGAATACCAATGGCATTGATGGTGTATTTAAGTTTTTGAGGAGATTTTGGAATCTATTTCATGATGCAAATGACAATTTTGTAGTATCCGACGAAGCACCCTCCAAAGAAGCATTGAAATCAATTCATGCCACTATCAAAAAAACGGAGTATGATATTGATATGCTTTCGTTCAATACTTCTGTCAGTCAGTTTATGATTTGTGTCAATGAACTCACGAAACTAAAGTGTAACAACAG
>CAYRIF010000345.1:0-2927 GCA_964424205.1 uncultured Roseivirgaceae bacterium
GGCAGGGATGATGTGCTTGGGGCTAGTGTTAAAAATCTGTGACAGATTTTTAAGGTGCAAGGATTTTACACTATTAGGTTAAAACCCTTGCACGCCAAACCATTAAACCACTATTAATATACTGATATTCGACGTATTAACGTTTTTCAGCAGACCCTAACTAAGGAAAAGATATCGATATATGGGAATAACCTTCATTTGGCTATTTCTACGACGTTTTTTTTTTTGAAGGTAATTGCTGGAATGAATAATATTATAATTTATAATCTTTCTAAATAACAATTTTCGTAGGTTTTTACGTCTTATGAGGGGCATTTTCAATCTTTATAACATTTGGATACATGAAGAATGCGTCATGTATTAAAAAGTGCAAAAAAATGTTTGAAATAAAAATATCGAATGTTACATTTGCAGGGTCGTAAAATTACTTACAAACAAATGAGTAAAAACAATACTAACGATTCTATGGAGAGATTGTTACAAAAAAGGTTCGGAAAATTTTCTTTAATACTTTTTGCTATGCTATTTTCGGTGCAGATTTCTACTGCGCAGGATATTCCTTCGGATGAAGCTACCATCAAGCAAGGGGGCGATTTATTCAAGGAAATGTGTTCGGTATGTCACAAAGTAGATTCAAAAAAAATCGGACCGGCACTTCATAACGTTTACGAAAGAAGAGACCTCCCTTGGATTATCAAATTTGTCAAGAATTCACAAAAGGTGATTAAGAGTGGCGATCCTTATGCGGTAAAATTATTTGCCGATAATAAGAATACGGTGATGAGCACATTTGATTATTTGACGCCCGAAGAAATCACTTCAATTGTTGCCTATATCAAACACGAAACTGAAAACCCTACAGTGGCAGTAGCAGCGCAACCGGCAGCTGGGGGTGAAAATGTTGCGGTGGCAGAGGAATCAGGAGTGCCAGCGTATTATTTAACAGCAATATTGGTAGGATTAGCCATTGTACTCATTTTGATACTGGGTATTTTGTTGCTCATGGTCTCCATGTTCAATAAGTTCTTAAAAGCCAAAGAAGGACTTACAGCAGAGGACAAAAGCTATATTGAAGATAGATTTAGTCTTTTAAAATTATTGAAGAGTCCTGGATTCATGGGAATCATTGTTTTCTTATTCACAGCTTTTGCTTTTAAATCAACGATAGATGGGTTATACAATATTGGAATACAAAAAGGATATCAGCCAACACAACCAATCGCTTACTCGCATAAACTTCACGCTGGGGATTTAGGAATTGATTGTAACTATTGTCATACAGGGGTTCGTAAAGCCAAAAATGCGAATATTCCTTCACTTAATATTTGTATGAATTGCCATAGTGATGTTAAAAACCTACAAGGGAAAGAGGGTATCTCACCTGAAATACAAAAAATATATGATGCACTGGGTGGCTATGATCCAGTGAGCAAGGAGTATGGAGATGGTCCTAAAAAGCCTGTTGAATGGGTTAGAATACATAACTTACCAGATTTAGTATATTTTAATCACAAGCAACATGTGAAAGTTGGTGGACTAGAATGTCAAACATGTCATGGAGAAATTCAAGAAATGGAAGTTGTCAAGCAAGAAAAAAAGCTAACCATGGGATGGTGTATCGACTGTCATAGAAAAACCGATGTGAATACAAAAGGGAATGCCTACTATGATGATATGGTAAAATTCCATGAAAAGAATCATAAAGATAAGATGAAGGTGGAAGATATAGGAGGGTTAGAATGTTCAAAATGTCATTACTAATAGATTAAGTAGATAAATATCTATTCTATATTATATGAAAGATAATAAAAAACAATATTGGAAGGGGCTAGAGGAGCTAAATCAAGACCCTGTATTTGTTGAGCATGCCAACAAAGAATTTCCGCAGTATTTACCGACCAATGGTAAAACTGATGCGGATACTGGCATGGCAGGTTCGAGAAGAGACTTCTTGAAGTTGATGGGTTTTGGCGTAGCAGCAGCAACACTTGCAGCCTGTGAAGCACCTGTTAGAAAAGCAATTCCTTACCTAAACAAGCCTGCAGAGATTGATCCAGGGAAAGCAAATTATTATGCCTCAACGTATTCGTTGGGTGGAGATTACTGTGGTGTGGTAGTGAAGACTAGGGAGGGGAGACCAATTAAGATTGAAGGAAATAAGCTTTGTCCCATTACGCAAGGAGGATTGAGTGCACAAGTGGAGGCATCAGTATTGTCTCTTTACGATAATGAGAGATTGAAAAACCCCTTAATTAAAGGGAAGAAAGCAACGTGGGCTGATGTTGACAAAGAAGTTAAAAGTAAGTTGACCTCTATTGCAAATTCAGGTGCTATTATTAGTATTGTGAGTAACACCATACTAAGTCCATCTACAAAAGCTGTAATTGCTGATTTTAAAGCAAAATATCCAACCGCAGAACATATCACTTATGATACAAATTCTGCTAGCGGAATGAAAGCAGCGAATAAAGCTACTTTTGGAAAAGCGATAGTTCCGTCGTATGATTTTAGCAAAGCGTCGGTGATTGTGAGTTTTGATGCTGATTTCTTGGGTACCTGGATTTCGCCCATTGAATACACCAAAC
This sequence comes from uncultured Roseivirgaceae bacterium, assembly GCA_964424205.1. Taxonomy (GTDB): domain Bacteria; phylum Bacteroidota; class Bacteroidia; order Cytophagales; family Cyclobacteriaceae; genus CAYRIF01. The sequence continues at coordinate 2,586 of CAYRIF010000345.1, forward strand.
AATATAGCAAGACAAGAAAATTAGGCAAGGACAAAAAAGAAATGTCTCGTCACTATCATTTTGAGTCTAACATGTCGCTGACAGGTGCCAATGCTGATTATAGAACAAAAGTAAAACCTTCTGCACAAGGCTTGCTAGTCATGGAACTGTACAACACCATTGCTAAAAAAGCAGGGGCAAGTACTTATAAGACGGGAATGAAAAACCCAGCAGTAACCAAAGCAGCAAAAGATCTTTGGGCTGCCAAAGGGAAATCACTCGTTGTTTCAGGATCAAATGACGCAGCCATACAAACTGTGGTAAACAGCATCAATGAGCTACTTGGTAATTATGGCAAGACCA
>CAYRIF010000346.1:0-2891 GCA_964424205.1 uncultured Roseivirgaceae bacterium
AGCGTCAAATACACTTTTGTAAACAGCCTTAGAGTTTTCTATAGGCTCAACACAGTCATTTTTGTCATGGACAAGCAGCATTTTATCATACTTCATTAGTTTTCCCATATATTCGATACTGATTTTATCCAAGGTGTCCCCTGATAGGTCTTGCATGATGGAGAGTAAATGTTTGTATGCTCTATTTCCTAAACTTATATAAGATTTGAAATCCTCAAAGAGTTGCATAAACTTGTTTACACAAGCAATAAATACAATGCGATTTATTTTGTAGGGGGAATTGGCAAGTGCATAAGCCGCCACCAATGCACCGAGAGAATGTGCCACCACCGAAAATGGTTTATAGGGTTCTATGTAATTAACCAAAGCCAAAAATGCATTTTTGCAAATCAAAATATTTGTCTGATTCAATTCAGAATAAGCATGTGCAGGAAAATCCAATAAGATGACCCGAAATCCCTTTTCGGCGAGCTGATTTGCAATAAAAGACATAGTGCCGGCATTTGATTCCCAACCGTGTGCCATAAAAACCAATGCACCGTTTGGGTCGCCAAGTTCATAACAATTTAAATTTTCTGGGTGAAAAGGAACAATGAAGTGTTTGGCAGTGGCGTAAAAACTTTTTTCTCTTCTTCTGATTGTTTTTACTCCTACTTGTTGGATAAGTTGTGAGGCTTTGGTGCCCGCATACTTTGGCGCTATTATCGACGCCAAACTGAAGTGCCTCTTCTGTCTTTTTAATGACTGATTCATTGCAAAATTATTTAAATATTTATATTAATTATTTTTATAGCACAATAAAATAATATTGAATTGCAATTTTAATAAGGTATATATGATTATTAAATAGTATATATACGATGTTGAAAAAGGTAGAAATACGTAAATCAGCGGAGCAAATAAAAAATAACTTCCTTGTGACGAGTAGGTTTGAATATGATATATTTTAAAAAAAGCAGCTTTTACTTTTATAAGTCCTCACTTCACTTTTTCTTTGACTAAAATTTAGAATAATTAAGTAATCATATACAAAATGGCTGAAGTAATCAGAATGCCCAAAATGAGCGATACCATGGAAGAAGGTATTATTGCAAATTGGTTGGTAAAAGAGGGAGATGCAGTGAAATCAGGTGACATATTGGCTGAGGTGGAAACGGACAAGGCTACGATGGAGTTGGAGAATTATGAAGATGGTGTTTTGTTACACATCGGCATCAAAGAAAAGGAGGCAGCACCTGTAGATGGTGTGATTGCTATTATTGGCAAAAAGGGAGAGAATATTGACGCATTATTGAAAGAGATTAGTGAAGCGAAGGCGAATACGAAAGAAGCGGTTACTGAAGCACCACCTGTTGAAGTGATTGACACGTCAGGCATCAAGGCGTCATTGATTACGATGCCTAAGATGAGCGATACCATGACAGAGGGGACAATTGCCTCATGGCATAAGAAGGTTGGCGATGAAGTGCGCTCCGGAGATATACTGGCAGAGGTGGAGACCGATAAGGCAACCATGGAGCTAGAATCTTATGAAGATGGCATTCTGCTGTACATAGGAGTGAAGGAAGGAGCATCAGTAATAGTGGATGGTGTGTTGGCAATTGTTGGCGAAAAAGGCGCAGATTTTGAGACCTTATTGAAGGCACATGAAGCACAGATGTCTACAGAGACTATTGAAAAAGTGGAGAAAGTAATTGAATCAGCACCAACAAAAGTAGCAAGCCCACAGCAAGAAGCGCCTAAAGCAGTATCTGCCCCAGTAGTAGTGTCAACTGGCGCATCAAATGGAAGGGTTAAAGCATCTCCTTTGGCGAAAAGACTAGCGGTAGAAAAGGGATTTGACATAGCACAGATTACTGGGACGGGAGATTATGGTCGAATAATAAAAAAAGATGTAGAAGCATTTGCACCGAGCACTGGCGGTATGATGCTGCCGCAGATAGTGGCAGAAGAAAAATTCGAGGAAGTGCCAGTATCGCAGATGCGAAAAGTTATTGCCAAACGATTGGCGGAAAGTAAATATAGCGCACCACATTTTTACCTCACCATGGAAATGAACATGGACAAGGTGATGGATATGCGGAAAAGTTTGAATGAGATACTACCGACAAAAATCTCGTTTAATGATATCATTGTAAAAGCAACAGCACTAGCCATCAGACAAAACCCTGATGTGAATGTTTCATGGCTAGGCGATAGAATAAGAAAAAATCAACACATACATATTGGTATAGCAGTGGCGGTAGAAGATGGGTTATTAGTTCCTGTGGTACGGTTTACTGATAATAAAAGTATTTCACATATTTCTACCGAGATAAAAGAATTGGCTAAAAAAGCAGCTGAAAAGAAACTGCAACCACAAGACTGGGAAGGGAATACGTTTAGTATATCCAACTTGGGCATGTTTGGAATTGAGGAGTTTACCGCTATTATCAACCCACCTGACGCCTGTATTTTGGCTGTAGGAGGAATCAAGCAAACGGCAGTTGTAAAGGATGGTCAACTTGTGCCAGGCAATGTGATGAAAGTGACCCTTTCGTGCGATCATAGAGCAGTGGATGGTGCGGTAGGCGCCGCATTCTTGAAATCTCTTAAAATCATTATCGAAGATCCGATTAGGATGATGGTTTAATTATTTCCAATTTCTGATTTCTAGTTTTTAATTCAAAGCACATTATTTTATGAATATCAAACTGATGGACATAGCTTAGAATTTACAGAAAAAAAATGTTATTCCAGTGTCCCCATAGCCACAGAGAGGAATCTCTAAAGCAAATCTTCATAAATATTAAAATGCTAGCCATTGTCAACCATCTTAACAAATTCGAATTAAGAACAAGAAATTAGCAACTAATAATTCTTTAAATCATTGGGATACTAGCATTTATTTT
>CAYRIF010000347.1:0-2884 GCA_964424205.1 uncultured Roseivirgaceae bacterium
CTGTATTCTTATTCTTTTATAATCTTTGTTTACAACTTGTTGTCCAATTATTGCAGCTGTCAAAGCGGTAACTCTTTGTTGACCATCAATCAGTATTTTTTTACCTTCTGACAAACTTCCATCTTTCAGTTTTACATTAGGATTTCGCCAAGAAATAATATATCCAATTGGATAACCCTGGTATAAACTATCCATTAAATCTCTTACTTTTTTTGAACTCCAAACAAATGGTCTTTGAATTTCTGGAATTGCAATTTCTCCTGATTTTACCCAAGACACTAAAGTTTCAATTAGAGGTTGATTTACTGAATATTTTTGTGAACTCATATTTTTATTTTGTGCAGTTTTTTAATGAATGCCTAACGTCACGCATAAATGGCGTGGCGGCGTTTAGCCGACATGAACATTTTATACTTCCTAAGTTTACATTTTATTAACTTACAGTTTTTAACTAGAGAGAACAGAAGCGTGGATTAAGGCTCTTTTTTATACATAAGCCATGAGCTTGTCAACAATGTAAGTCCCCACGCTTCTTCTATGTAAAATACGATCAGTACTTTGGGCTACGAGCCTGTTTCTAGGATGTTGTATGGACATAGAATTGTTCCCTCATAAATTATTAATTATGGATAAATATACAAATTTTATTGGAATTGATGTGTCAAAAGACACTTTTGATACATATTTAATTGGTGGAGCTCACCACAAATTCAGTAATAATGTTAAGGGATTTAAAGCATTTTTTGATCACATACCTTCTGATTGTCTCATTGTTATGGAAGCAACTGGAGCATATCATCAGCAGTTAGCTTTGCACCTTTATGAGTGCAATTTATCGGTTAGCATAGTCAATGCTTTATCCGTTAAGCGATTCATCCAAATGAAGCTTAAAAAGAATAAAACAGACAAAAGTGATGCCAAAATGATCGCCTTATTTGGACAAGAACAATTACCTGCTTTGTGGATACCTAATCTAAAGTATATTGATACGTGCAAGGATATTCAAACTACTATCGGACTCTATCTTAGACAGCAGACCTCTCTGAAAAACAAGATACATTGTCTTGATAGTAAAGGAGTTAAAAAAGGCACTTTGGTTAGGTCACTTGTTAGACAATTAAAGTCCACGAAGAAGGAAATCAAAAAACTAGAGCATGAAATGGAACAACTAATAAAAGAAAATGAACCTGAAATGTTCAAGAATATTCAATCAATTCCTGGCTTAGGTAAAAAGACAACCATGCTATTGATCAGCGCAACCAATGGATTTAAAAACTTTGAAAACCATCGACAAGTAAGTGCTTACATTGGATTGGCACCACAACATTATAGCTCAGGAACAAGTGTGCATAAAAAGTCAAGAATTACAAAAACGGGCAATCCAAGAGTGAGAAATCATTTGTTCATGTGTAGTTTCACTGCTTCAATTCATAACCCCCAATGTCGTGCTTTGTATGAAAGAATTGTGAATAAAGATGACTGAGTGATTTCGCCATAGGCGAAAATAAGCTGGCTAAATGCCAGCTTATAGCAAAGTTACCTCGTCATAAAACGAGGGTGGGCGGCCAAAAACTGGCATTAGTGGCGGTTTGTAATAAACTAATCAAACAAAGTTTTGCTATAGCTAAATCTGGAATCCCCTATGATAAGGAATATAAAAGTAGGCTTTGTTATGCCGTCGTGCTTTATTTTTTCATTCTAAATCCATAATTATTTGAATGTTCTCTTTAATCAGTTCTATCAATTCGAGAGGTAGGTCTCCAACTTTTTTTATAAGTCTTTTATTATCGATGGAACGAATCTGGTCAATCATTATATCACTGTCTTGGTGTAGTTTGGCCATTCCTTTATCAAGATGAACTCTTAAAATATCTGAGTCCTTTTTTACGTTTGTGGTCAAGGGACAAACAATAGTTGAAGGATGAGAAACTTTGTTCAATAAGTTAGTCTGAACGACTAAAACAGGTCTTGTTTTTCCTGGTTCTGTTCCAATTTGCGGATTCAAATCTGCAAGCCAGATTTCAAATTGCTTAATCGACATAATCAATCTCCTCAAATTCTTTAAGTACGGACATGGAATCCCCTTTTACGAGTTCAGATTCTTTTTTCAATCTTTTTTCAATTATCAAACGTTTCTGAAGTCTGTTGTAATAATCAATTGCCTCGTTAATATATCTGTTACGGGATTTCTTCATTCTGGAGAGAATCTTTTCAGTTTCTCCGAAGATAGAATCGTCAATTTTCAATGATACTGTTTTCATGATATTTAATTTATATATCACAAAAGTATATTAAATATGTATATTTTCCAAGTTTTTTCTATTTTCTTTGCATGCAGTCCAACGGCAGTCCGTAAAAATACCCCATTTCCCCCTAAAAACACCCAAAATCAGGCAATTTTAACTATTTTGAGCCATCTTATATCAAAAAAGAATGGGTTGGAGATAAATTTAGTCTTAAAAAAAGGGCAGAGAAAGGCTTAAAATAGCGCCAATTATAACGTTTGTAAGCCATTCAAAGACCTTTTGAGTCTTTCCAGTACAGCCAGAAGAGCGACATTTGATTCCGATTTTTTTTCTAGGATAATTGGTGTTACCATCTTTTTCATGATTGTGGTTCAGCCCCCTATAATTAAGGCAATAAACAAACTTCGTTCCGCCCAAAATCGAAATGCCGTAATAGCATAGGGGATGTTTATATCCCAAAAGAAAATATTGCCATGAAATGAATCTGAATCGGTTTTTTATCTGGCTAAATGACCCCAAATAAAACAAAAAAATGCCCCCAGAAACCACAAAGGTCGTTTACTTTACCCCAAACTACCTTCCTACTCTTTATAAAAACGGTGCTACCTCCATAGTTTTTTTGTGGTATTGGGCTTCCG
>CAYRIF010000348.1:0-2854 GCA_964424205.1 uncultured Roseivirgaceae bacterium
AATAAGGGAGGCGTTGATTTTGACCAAATTAAATTTAATGTGACAGATAAAGCAGGACCGTTTGTTGTACGTTCTTTTAATGCTTCAGAGACTGTTTATGCCGAAACCCCAAAAAACATTATATGGGAAGTGGCAAATACTGACAAAGCACCAGTGAATGTGGCGAAAGTAAATATATTACTCTCAACTGATGGAGGGCTATCATTTCCTATAGTACTTGCAGAAAATATACCCAATGATGGGATTGAAACGGTTACAATCCCTAACAGCCCAACGACCAAGGCGCGAATTAAAGTGGAAGCAGTTGATAATATCTTTTTTGCTATTTCAAAGGCCGATTTTATCATCGAAGTTCCTACCACCCCAGATTTTGTCATAAATATTGCACCAGAAACTAAAAATATTTGTTTGCCTGTTAATGAATCTTTTGAGGTGGCGACAACGGCAGTGCTTGGGTTTAACACACCCATTACATTTTTAGTAGATAACTTACCTATAGGAATGATTGCTGATTTTTCGAAAAACCCAGTTACGCCTGAAGAAACCACAACAATTAGCCTTACGAATACCACCGGGTTCGTAGTAGGCGATTATATTTTGTCATTAAGCGCCACCAGTGGAGGAATAACAAAAACCAACAATTTTGAGGTCAAAGTATTAAGGGGCGCTCCGTTCAGTATTGTTTTATCAGCACCAACAAATGAAAGCATTGAAATAAATGACACCCCATTATTAAAATGGTTTGCCGATCCTGAAGCAGAAAGTTATAGCATAGACATTGCTACAGACGCAGGGTTTAGCACAATCATTGAAAGTACGACGGACATAAAAACTACGGAATATCAAATCAAAGAACGACTAAACCGAAAGACGACCTATTTCTGGCGGGTGAAAGGAGTAAATTTTTGCGGGGAAGGCGATTATTCAAACCCATCTTCATTTACAACTGATGATATCACCTATTTTACGTACCACAGCACGACGACACCAATAAGCATTTCAGAGCAGATGGTCACCATTACTGATACCATTGAAATTTTTGATGACTTTGAAATAAGCGATGTGAATATATTTGACTTGATTGGGACGCATGCATACATTAGCGATTTAGAAATAACCCTTACTAGTCCGATTGGTACAAAAATGGTCTTGTTTAGAAAAATCTGTGGCAATGAAGATGACTTCGACCTTTCTTTTGACGATGAAGCGATTTCTAATTTAATTCCTTGTCCCGCCACTGATGGAAAGGCCTACAAGCCTCGAGGATTACTCAGTAGTTTCGATACTGAAAGCACGAAGGGGAAATGGGTGCTAACGGTAGTTGACAGTTTTGAAGGTGATGGCGGCTCTCTTGACGGTTGGAGCATGGAGGTATGCGCTAAAAATGCTCCCCCACTTATGCCAATCAACTTGTCAGCAAAACCTCTTGCAATTGACGAGGTGAGCTTGACGTGGGAAGCAGGCAACGATAATCACGAAAACTTTGTCGTAGAGCAGTCCAAAGGAGATGAAAACAATTTTCTAGCAATTGCAACTTTGGAGAAAGACATCACTAACTACAAGGCGATTTTTCTTGAAGAAAACACAAGTTATACTTTCAGAGTAAAAGCGACCAATGAAAACGGAGCATCGGACTATAGCGAGGCGGTAGAAGTCACCACATTGTTTGTAGGAATTGAAGATAATGAATTGCAAAATGCTATAAAACTCTACCCCGTTCCAGCAAAAGAGAGCGTGAATGTTAAAATAAGTAATGAAGATTTTGGTTTATATTCGTTTAAATTGATTGACTTAAATGGTCGCGTTTTAACACTTCATAAGGTCAAAAAAAGAAGTCCTGAGGAAACTTTTATCCTTCCACTCCACAATTTTGGTAAAGGGATATATATATTAGAAATCACCAGCCCCAAGGGAGTACTACGGAAAAAAGTATTCAAGGAATAATGGAAATAACGATCAAGGTGATTCTTGAGTTTCTAAAAAATCTTATAGACCATATAGGGGAAAAATAAAAAACTAAGATTAACTTTAGGGCATGGACAAGCCCGAAAAAAAATTATTTCTGCTGGATGCAATGGCACTTATATTTAGAGCGCATTTTGCATTCAGCAAAAACCCAAGAGTAAACTCTAAAGGACAAAACACAAGTGCCGCATTTGGTTTTACCAATAGTCTCCTGGAGATTTTATTAAAACAACATCCCACGCATGTGGGCGTAGCGTTTGACCTTTCGGGTCCCACCTTCAGACATGAGCAATACCCAGCATACAAAGCGGGTAGAGACGCAACCCCTGAGGATATCATTAGCAATATACCGTATATCAAAAGAATTGTTCGGGCGTTTAATATTCCTGTGCTAGAGCTTCAAGGATTTGAGGCAGATGATGTCATTGGCACTTTTGCGAAGCGAGCTTCAAAAAAAGACTTTGAAGTATATATGATGACCCTTGATAAAGATTATGCGCAGTTGGTGGAGGAGCATGTTTTTATGTACAAGCCATCTTTTATGGGAAATGGTGTGGAAATATGGGGCATCGACAAGGTGAAAGAAAAATTTGAAATCGAGAATGTGGACCAGGTGCGAGACATTTTGGGCTTGCAAGGAGATAGCGTCGATAACATTCCCGGCATTCCTGGCATCGGTAAAAAGACGGCTATAAAGTTGCTGAAAGAGTATGGGACGATTGAAAACCTTTTAAAAAACACAGACGACCTAAAAGGAAAGCAAAAAGAGAATGTTATTAATTTTGGAGCACAAGGTATTATGTCCAAGGAGCTGGCAACAATTATGATTGATGTTCCTTTGGATTTTGAAGAGGAAAAATTAGTATATAATGGGCCAGATGAGGAGGCG
>CAYRIF010000349.1:0-2809 GCA_964424205.1 uncultured Roseivirgaceae bacterium
AATTGAGCGCCCTGGTAGATATTTGAGTTTCTTCTCCGTGGTCTGTGTCCTCACATAGCACTTCTAAATGTCCTCTTTCATTTATCTCTCTTGGATAAAACCCGCCCCAACGAAGCCAAAACAGCAAAATAGCGTATTGCTTGTTTTTAGAAAGGAAGGTAAATGTTTTATTTTGTAGCTGCTATGTTAAAAAAATAGGCTAACGCCCTTTCGGGGCTTATGAGCAGGTACTTTCACGAGTAGAGGATTGCCTACTTTAAAAGGTGGAGTCCTTACCAGGCGCTTTGACAGCACAATTTCTTGTTATTCCCATTGCCTGCACCCTTGAATTAACGATAATGGTGCGGGCCGAGACTGAGAAATAGGGAAAAATACATCAATCATCCGCCATATCACTTAACTCCAAGTTGAGCGCCTTGGTAGATATTTGGGTTTCAACCAATGATATTCCTAGTGATACAAGTAAAGAAAGGAGGCTCAATACAAAAAAGAAATTGCCATAATGTACTTGCGCCTCAAAAAGTAAAAACATGCAGACCACGGTCAGGAAAAAACTCAAAATTCCAAAAACCTGCATATATCGAATCATATTTAATCGCTTTCGCAAGTTTATAATTTGCCCAACAACTATTTTTTGATTTGGGTTTTTTCGGTTTCTATCCCTAAGGTTTCTAATGAGCATGGCAATTGCCAAAAACCGGTTGGTGTAGGCGAGCATCATCAAGGTGATGGCGGGAAATAATAACGCAGGAGTTGAGATGGATAGGTTCATAGAGGGGGTGCTTATGCAGTACCCTCAAAACTATGCATAATTACACGAGATTTTTGTCTTTTAAAAGTTTTTATGGCTAGGTGTCGGGTGTTTGATGCCAAAACCACTCTTCAAGCTTCAAGCATCAGGCTTCTGTCTTTTGGTCGCCAACCATAACCTATCAATAAAAATGCCCGTTGCTTTACTCAATCTCTATCACCACATCATCAGTCAGTGGGTGTGCCACACAATTTAAAACATACCCTTCTTTGAGTTCTGTTTCCGTCAGCCCTTCCTCCTCGTCCATTTTCACTTTTCCAGAAGTGCATTTTCCTCTACAGGCAGTACAAAGGCCACTTTGACAGGAAAAAGGCACGTCAATACCATCATCTAGCGCTGCATCGAGAATAAATTCGTTTGGCGCAACAGTGACCTTGTATTCTTCATCGTCATAAATGATCGTGACGACTCTTTCTACAATTTCATTATCATCAGCTGCTTTTTCCTCCTTTTTAATTGTTCCCGTCACAAAACTTTCTTTGAAAATACGGTCACCTGGGATGTTTTGCTTCGCCAAAAGCGTTGCCACATTATTCATCAATCCCTCCGGTCCACACATCAAATACGTGGTTTTATCAACACCCCAGTCAGGCATTCTTTCGAAAACTGCCGTCAAAATCTCGTGATTCAACAAGCCAGAGTATCCTTGCCAATCAACAGGCGCTTCATCTAAAATATGGATAACACGCAACCTCCCCTCGTCTTCGTTTTCTAACTTATTTAATTCATGCTTAAAAATAATAGAATCAATATTTCGGTTGCTATAAATCAACGTGACCATGCTCTCAGGTTCTTGGCTGAGAATTGACTTCAATATGGACATCATTGGCGTAATGCCACTGCCACCAGCAAACATCACCAAATGCCTTTTGTTATTTTTGTCTATTTTGGTGGTAAACGCACCCATTGGCTCCATTACCTTCACTATGTCGCCTACTTTTAAGTTGTCGTTTAGCTCATTTGACATTAGCCCGCCAACGACTCGCTTAATGGTCACTGCCAAATAACTGTCTACAAAAGGAGAACTGCTAAATGAATACGAGCGCCTCACTTCTTTGCCGTCTATCTCTCTGATAATTGTTAAAAACTGCCCTGATTCATAGTCAATTTTATTTTCAGGCATTTCAAAAACAATGGTGATAGCATCTTCAATTTCTTGAATAATATTGGTCACCTTCAAATTCAGATAGTGACTCCTCACCTCCTTTTCATGATGCTTTTTTTTCTTTTTAAAAAACCCAAATGCCATGATGCTTTTTCTTTTGTATTACAAATACTATGTGTTGCAAAACTAATGAATGTTGCTTAAAAGAGGATAGAAATAGGCGGAAAGAAATGTCCCAGACCTAATAGGTTCTCAAAACTAGTAGGATTGCTATTCGATTTTTTAATCCTAACTTTCCAGCCAAATCACACCATACTAGGCACTTAGGGGGGTATGTTGCGACTCATCTCTAAAGATACAAAAGACTAACGGTTTTTTTTGTACACCGAAGCATTAGCGTAGGTGTAAAAACCTGTTAGATCTAGCAAAAAGGAAAGCGACACATCAGTGCCGCTTTAAATGTTTTCACAACGGAATAATCCTTATTGTGAATAGCTTTCAAAATTGTAAAGCAATAATAGCGAATTTCTTTGGATTTACAATCTTTTTTGGTGATATTTAATGCACAGCTAAACGAACTTTCAACCATTAATATATATTTTCATGAAAAAAATACTTGGATTAGACTTGGGGACTAACTCTATTGGGTGGTCTTTGATTGATGAATCAGAACATAAAAATCTGAAATAATAAAACTAAAAAGGAAGGAGGAAATTTTAAAAGCAATTCACAACTAACACAATAAGTCCGGGTTATCATGTTATACTGAAATTCCTCCTTCCAAAGAAAGTGTTCCATTTGATTAAAACATTAAAGAGCGATTTCGACTAAATAGATGAGGTTTATCGAATATTCTCAACTTTCTTAACGCAAAATTAATGTATTTTTGATTT
>CAYRIF010000350.1:0-2743 GCA_964424205.1 uncultured Roseivirgaceae bacterium
CAAGACCTTTGTAACGTTGCACGTTTACAGATTCTACCTTACCATCCTTTGCTAGTTCTTTGGTGATGCGCTCTCTGTCTTTTTCATCCCAGCAATATCGTTGTGTTTTGCCTTTTTTTAATAAATACAAAGGAGGCAATGCTATGTATAGGTAGCCTTGTTCTACGAGGTCTTTCATATACCTGTAAAAGAAAGTAAGGATCAACGTACGAATATGACTACCATCAATATCAGCATCTGTCATGATGATTATCTTGTGGTAACGGAGTTTTTCCATGTTCAGTGCTTTTTCATCTTCTTCTGTCCCATATTTCACACCCAAAGCAGTAATCATATTTTTAATCTCTTCGTTTTCGTAGATTTTATATTCTTGCGCTTTTTCTACGTTCAGTATTTTACCTCTCAAAGGTAAAATGGCTTGGAATTTCCTGTCTCTTCCTTGCTTGGCAGTGCCACCCGCTGAATCTCCCTCTACCAAGTAAAGTTCGCAAAGTGAGGGATCTTTTTCAGAGCAATCAGACAGCTTACCTGGAAGTCCAGTACCAGAAAGCACATTTTTTCTTTGTACCGCTTCCCTTGCTTTTCTAGCCGCATGTCTAGCCGTTGCAGCAATAATTATTTTATCAATAATTATCTTTGCTTTCTTTGGGTTTTCCTCCAAATATTCCTCGATGCCTTTTCCTACACATTGAGACACAATGCTTGTCAACTCATGGTTGGTTACTTCATCTTTGGTCTGACTTTTAAATTGCGGATTTGGAACTTTTACCGAAATCACTGCAGAAAGACCCTCTCTGAAATCTTCACCAGACACAGTAAACTTCAATTTAGCAAAGTAACCGTTTTGGTCTGCGTATTTTTTAAAATAATGCGTGATGGCTCGCTTGAAACCTGAAACGTGCGTACCGCCATTGTAGGTGTTGATATTATTACAGTAAGCCGTTAGGTTTTCAGAATAACCGGTATTGTATTGCATGGCTACCTCAACTTCTACGTCTTGCTCAGTTGTCGACATGTAGATAGGCTCTTGAATAATGGCAGTTCTTGCCTCATCAATGTATTTCACAAAATCAATGAGTCCATCCTCGCTGAAAAATGCTTCTGTTTTGATGTTTCCTTCTTCATCTTTTGTTCGTTCGTCGGTCAGGAGTAATCTCACTTGTTTATTCAAGAAGGACATCTCACGCAAACGATTGGCTAAAATTTCATACTTGAATAATACTTCATCAAAGATGGTCTTGTCTGCCCAAAAGGTAACGGTAGTTCCAGTATCCTCTTTATCAGTCGTTCCTACTTCTTTTGCCGAATACTGCGCTATTCCTTCTTTAAACTCTTGCACAACAATTTTCCCATCTCTGTGCACTTCGGCTTTCAAATGAGAAGAAAGCGCATTCACACAGGATACCCCCACGCCATTCAGTCCACCTGATACTTTATAGTTACTCTTGTTGAATTTTCCACCGGCATGCAATTCAGTCATTACTACTTCCAGTGCTGACTTCCCTGACTCTTTGTGTAGGCCAACAGGAATTCCTCGACCATCGTCTTTCACGGTAATGGCATTATCTTTATGTATGACAATGCTTATATTTTTACAGTAGCCAGCCAATGCTTCGTCTATGGAATTATCCAACACCTCATTGACTAAGTGATGCAATGCCCTGGAATCTGTTCCACCTACATACATTCCCGGACGCATTCTTACTGCTTCCAGCCCCTTCAGGGCGGTTATATCATCTGCTGAGTAACTACCGTCGTTTTTCTCTTTTTCTTCGCTCATTTTATCTGTTTATAAGTTCCGCTAAGATACATAAAATAATCTGTTTTTTTTACTAGCTACCAATCTGCTGATGTTCAAAAAATCCAATAGAAATTTTGAGTTTAGAAAAAAGGATTTATAAAATTTCAGGAGGATACGCTATCGTTAAAAACATTATACATTGTTTCTGTTCAGGAAGGGAATCTTTTCTATTTTGACAGGTAATGGATTAATTATGGTCTGCTGAAATACTCGAAAAAAGCATAACGTTTTTAAGTTTTCCTTTTCCTGCGTTTTTCAGCAGACCCTAATTATTGGAATGTCTACTCGATCACCACACGTTATTTAGTCATAATGGAATCGACACTTTATAATTCTAATTTCATCCTCACGAACTTGGTAAATTAATCTATGCTCTCCATTAATTCTCCTTGACCAAAATCCACGATAATTATGTTTCAGAGGTTCAGGCTTTCCTATTCCTTCATATGGCTGTCTTGAAATATCTTTTATCAGCAAATTAATTCGTTTCAACATCTTTTTGTCAATCTTTTGCCAATACAAATAATCATCCCAAGATTCATCTACAAATACATATTTCATTAGTCTATAAGTTCTTTACTAAACGAATCTCCTCTTTTAAATTTTTCAATTGCAGAATCCAATCTTTTTTTATTTATTTCAGAAGACATTTCGTGTTGAGTAGTAAGTAGGGAATTGTATTCTGCTAATGAAATAACGACAACTCCAGAGTTTTTTCCTCTATTAATAATCAATGTTTCAAAGTTTTCAGTAACCTTACTAAAATATTGTTTTATATCTTTTCTAAAGTCAGATATTGTTGCTGTAATCATAATTTTTAAATATTTGTACAAATATATGTACAAAATAACAGCTAAACAAAAATATCAAATGGAATTATTAATCTTTCAGTATTTTTATAAATCTCTACCGAACGTATTGTTCTTTTTTAATTTCATACCA
>CAYRIF010000351.1:0-2741 GCA_964424205.1 uncultured Roseivirgaceae bacterium
ACGAATAGTGACATTCGATTTAGCATAATAAAAAAGGGTTAAGTAGTAGGTAAATATTTAAAAAAGTTGCTAAACAGTTGTATCAAGGTAGTAATTAATATCATAAAAATGAAATTATACAACAAGAATTCAATGCTTTCTTGGTGACGGTGCTTCCAAACTCCATAAAATATAATTTTTCTCAGAAAAAATATTATTACTCTAATTCTTAGAATTATCTTATTGTTAAATAACTATGAAATCTGAATGTTTAATCTAAAAAACTTGCTTTAAATATTTTATTGTATTAATATTTGCATTCTAACATGATATTAATGGGTGAGTAATTTCTTTCTAAAGTGCTATTTGTGGAAATTGAGTATTTTATCAAAAAAATTACTTGTGAATGGTTTTCTATTATTTTGATTCGTCACTCTATAATATATGTTGCAATTTCGAACCATATTAAATAGTGACAGGTGGCGAATTGCCAATATTTTTAATAGTCATATTGAGAGGAATTTTTAAAACTTATTTAAAATGGAATTTAGAAAAGGAGACGCGGTGCGATTGAAGTCTGGGGGTCCTGTAATGATTGTGGACTCAATAAAAGAGGGGTATGTAAAATGTGTATGGATTGATAAAGATCAAGAATCAACGATTTGTATTCAATTTTTAGAATTATTCAAGAAAAAGGAAACAAAACAGATGAATACTTCTTACGCCTTTGTCAAGGCATTGGCTTAATTTTTTTGATTTATAAATTAGTAATGATGAAGTCTTTCATCATGGTGTAGAGGTGTGCTCTAGTTTCTCTGCCACCAATAGCGTGTGTCTTATCTGGGTAATAAAATGAACTGAATTGTTTGCCCGATTTAATCAGTGCGTTTTCTAAAGCAACAGAATTTTGAAAATGCACATTGTCATCACCCGTCCCATGGATTAATAAAAATTTTCCTTTTAACTTGTTTGCATGTGTAATTGGTGAGTTGTCATCATACCCACTTGGATTGTCTTGTGGGCGTTGCAAGTATCTTTCGGTATAAATAGTGTCGTAATAGCGCCAGCTGGTAACTGGAGCAACCGCTATTCCTGTTTTGAAGTATGCTGCACCTTTAAACATTGCCAGGGAGGAAATATAGCCACCATAGCTCCACCCCCAAATACCTATTCTACTTTTGTCTATATAATTTAAATTGCCTAAATATTTGGCAGCTTCTATTTGGTCTTGCGTTTCGTACTTTCCTAATTGTTTATAGGTCATTTTTTTGAAGGCAGCACCCCTTGAACCAGTTCCTCGACCATCTACCACCGCTATAATATAGCCTTGCTGTACTAACATCTGATGAAAGAAGAAATGCCTTCCTCCCCATGATTTAGATGTGTTTTGAGATCCTGGGCCACTGTATTGATAAATTAGTACCGGGTATTTTTTGTGAGGATCAAAATTTTGTGGTTTAAGCATGTAGCCATTGAGTTCCGTCTTACCATCTGCCGCTTTAAAAGTATAGTATTCTTTTTTACTCAAATTATAATTTTGTAATGTTGATTTTAACCTGCTGTTTTTCTCTAATACATTGATGAATTGGTTGTTTTTTGTTTTATAAAGACTTACTGTGAGTGGTTTGTTTTCACTGCTATGGAATTTGATGTAATACTGATAATCAGTACTCATATTGATTAGGTTAACACCGCTTGTCGTGGATAGCTTTTTTTTGTTTTTCCCTGAAAGGGCTATTTTATAAAAATGCCTTTCTAGTGGAGAAACCTCAGTGGAGGTGTAATACAGACAATTATTGTTTTCATCAAAACCTAAAAAATCCTTCACCTCCCAGTTCCCCTTGGTAATCTGACGGATGAGTTTCCCTTCGATACTGTAAAGGTATAGGTGTTTGAATCCAGATTTTTCACTGGAGATTATGAAATGTTTTCCATCATTCAAATAAGTCAAATCATCAATATCGTCAATGTCAACGTAGGTGTCATATGCATCGGTATAGATGGTTTTTGTTTTTCCAGTGGTAGCATTGGCATGCAGGATTTCAACTTTGTTTTGCAACCTATTGGAGCGCACTACCGACAAAATATTGGGATTGTGCGTCCATTCCATCCTCGGAATATAAATATCCGTTTCATTGCCAATGTCAATAGGAGTTGTTTTTTTTGACTCAAGTTCATAGCTATTTACAGTGACTATAGAATTTTTCTCTCCCGCTTTTGGGTATTTATAAACATAGTTTTCGGGGTATAACGCTCCGTCATTCCATTGCTGTAATGAATATTCCTTTACCGCACTTTCATCAAATTTGAGATAAGCAATTCTTTTACTGTCAGGTGACCAAAAGAAAGCTTTGGTGATGCTGAATTCCTCTTCATACACCCAGTCGGTGCTACCATTGATGATGTGGTTGAACTTCCCATCTGATGTTACTTGTACTTCTGCCATATCGGAGAGCGTGACATAAAATAGGTTGTTGTCATGTACAAATGCTACTTTTTTTCCGTCCGGTGAAATGGTGGCATAGCTTAGTTTTTCGCTGTTAGATAGCTTGTCCAATTTTTTTGTAGCAAAGTCATATACATAATATGCTGCGGTGAAGGAGCGGCGATAGATGTATTTGAAATCGGTCATCAACAAAATTTTCTTTTCGTCGGTGCTAAACTGATAGGAGTCTATTTTTAGGGGAGTGCTGAGTTTCGTTCCGTCAAGCAGGGTTTTAACCTTTTTACCAGTCTTGATATCATAATTTGTGATTTTACCG
>CAYRIF010000352.1:0-2654 GCA_964424205.1 uncultured Roseivirgaceae bacterium
GACACTATCTCCTTTTTTGAAGCCTTTTTCAACAAGTCCATTTGCAATTCGATTGACTAATGATGCCAATGCTTTCTGTGTAACAGTCTGAATTTCACCGCCTTCCTCTTGATAAATCACTGCAATGGCATTTGCTTCATTTTGGAAGCAACTGTCTACAATATTTAACTTTGCGCCTGACAGCCATTTTGCATTTTCAACCCCTTCCTCAATATCTAAAATTTTATCATACTGTCTCTTCATTTGAACCCCCAAAGCCTTCACAGTCTCCTTCCAAAAGCACTCTTTTTGCGCAACCGACCATTTCCAAAAATCTTTATATTGCTCAAAATCATGTTTCAACATCATTTTTCCGATGTTGCTCGTCGCAATAATTTTATCAGAGGGATGCCAAGTATATGCTGAATTCATTCGTTTACGGTAATATTATTCAATACTCAAATATATATAATTCCGTTATGAAACGTCTTTTTGATAAATACTAACACCTTATGTTGTAAAAAATATAGGATATAAGTAACTCATAACTAAAAAGTTACGTTTTTTACACAATAAATTGTTAATTTTCGAATTAATACTATTACAAAGGTGTGTTATGTAAAATTTTCAAAATGGTACTTTATCTTACATCAATTGGATTTGGGATAATATTGGAATTAAAAATAGAATAATTAGTGCCAAATTTGAATTCTTAAAAGTAGTATTAAACTAAAAACAATATTATTAGCATTTATTTTTTGAGAATAAATTTAAAACAGGTTATGAACAAAATTAAAAGTTTTTCTAGAGGCGCAACATTTTTAATGTGTGTGATGGTGCTGCTCTCTTCTTGTAAAAAAAGTAGGCCTACTGCTGAAAATCCGGGTAGCCAAAGTAGCGCCACTGGATTGGAATACAACAGTGATGGCGGATTTCAAGTAAATGACTATGAGGGGCAACCTGAAGGTCCAAATTTAGTATTCATTGAGGGTGGTAGATCCACGCTTGGTTCTTTCGAAGAGGACATCATGAACTCTAGGGATAACCTTGAAAGAACCGTGACTGTCGCTTCATTTTATATGGATGCAACGGAAGTTTCTAATATCAACTGGATTGAGTATTTGCATTATGTAAAGCTTGATTCTTCTCGTGAGTTTTATTTATCAGCATTGCCTGACACAACTGTGTGGACAAGTGATCTTGCTTTTAACGATCCTTATAAAGATCATTATTTAAGATACCCTGGGTTCAGGTTCTATCCTGTAGTAGGTGTAAGCTGGTTACAAGCAAATGACTACTGTAAGTGGAGAACTTCTATGGTAAACATAAAATTAGCGGAAGATGCTGGCGTTGAAATACCTGCAGAATCAGGTGGTAGAATTGCACTAGAAACTGGTGTGGTACTTCCTGACTACAGACTACCAACAGAAGCGGAGTGGGAATATGCTGCTCAAGGCTTAATAGGAACGCAGTGGCTAGATGAGAATCAAACACACCAAAGAGTTTATCCTTGGGATGGGCACTCTGTAAGAAACCCTTACGGAAAGCAAATGGGATATTTCCTTGCTAACTTCAAAAGAGGTAGAGGTGATTACGCTGGTATAGCAGGAAAACTGAATGATGGCGCAATGATTACTTCATATGTATATGAATTCCCTCCAAACGATTATGGACTGTATGACATGGCTGGAAATGTGAACGAATGGGTACAAGATTTATACAGACCATTGTCTTTTCAAGATGTGGATGATTTAAACCCTGTACGTAGAGACGGAACGTTAGATGAAGCAGATAAATATGACTCCGAAAACTTCAACTCACTTATCAATGATAAAGTGAGAGTTTACAAAGGAGGATCATGGAAAGATGTTGCTTACTGGATGTCACCAGGTACAAGAAGATTCTTAGACCAAGATTCTTCAACTGCAACCATTGGTTTCAGATGTGCAATGATTAGAGCTGGTGTAAATTACTAGTTTCATAACCAAAAAATAATAATGAAAAGGCTTCTCATATATGAGAAGCCTTTTTTATTGTGCCACAGCCAGTGTCATAAAACTAACCTCACAACCAGCCTTAACAAAAGGGATGGCACATGCTTCCAATGTGGCGCCACTAGTCAGGATATCATCCACAATCAATACCCGCTTTCCAGTTACCTCCTCCACATTCTTAACGTCAAATATGTTTTTCACATTTTCCCACCGCGCTAATCTATCCTTTTTCTTTGCCTGCGTTTGGCTTTTTACTACTCTTTTAACAATGCGATCAGACCAAGGCACGCCTAGTGATTCCGACAACCCTTTTGCAATTGCATCACTTTGGTTATAGCCTCTTTTTCTTTTTTTTGATTTGTACAATGGTACGGGAACTATTAAATCGAATTGGTCAGACATTCCGATTTCCTTCAAATCAACGCCATACCATTTTCCTAACATTTCGGCAATCTCAGGTTGGTTTTCGTATTTTATCTTATGTAGTAATTTTTGAGTGATTCCTTTTTTGAAAAACTTTAGGTAAGAAAAAACATA
This sequence comes from uncultured Roseivirgaceae bacterium, assembly GCA_964424205.1. GTDB lineage: Bacteria > Bacteroidota > Bacteroidia > Cytophagales > Cyclobacteriaceae > CAYRIF01. The sequence goes on from CAYRIF010000352.1 coordinate 2,511, forward strand.
CTTTACTTCAATTTTCCCATAAAACCTATTGCTTATTGGGTTCTCTTTTTCCAAATGGTAATTTGTTTTGGGCAATTCAAAAATACATTTTGTACAAATGTGCTTCTCTCCTTTTGCCAAAGGCGCTATACAGGCAACGCAGTA
>CAYRIF010000353.1:0-2647 GCA_964424205.1 uncultured Roseivirgaceae bacterium
TACAAAAAGATAAAATATGATTCCATTTTCCCATCCATACGTCGATGATGATATTATCAATGAAGTAACCGATTCTTTGCGGTCTGGTTGGATTACCACAGGGCCTAAAGTAATGGCACTAGAGCAAGAAGTAGCGAAGTATGTGGGCATTGAAAATGTACTGTGTGTTAACTCTTGGACAAGTGGCATGATGCTGATGCTCAGGTGGATAGGAGTGGGGCAAGGTGATGAAGTGATTATCCCTGCTTACACTTACAGTGCGACTGCATTGGCGGTGATGAACATAGGAGCCACACCAGTGATGGTGGATGTGGAAGATGATTTTAATATTTCGGTCGCTAGAATTCGGGCGGCTATTACAGAAAAAACCAAGGTCATAGTGCCTGTAGATATCGCAGGATGGCCATGTGACTATGAATCAATTAATGCATTGGTAAGGGAAGAGGACATAGTTTCAAAGTTTAAAGCTACTAGTGATTTTCAAGAAAAAATCGGAAGAATAACGGTTGTTGCTGACTCTGCTCACTCTATCGGTGCAACCTACAAGGGCGTACGAATTGGCAAGCAGACGGACATTACTATTTTTTCTTTTCACGCGGTGAAAAATATCACTACGGCAGAAGGCGGTGCCATTTGTTTGAACTTGCCTACACCATTTGATAACAAAGAATTGTATGCAAAATTAAGAGTTTTCACACTTAATGGTCAGACAAAGGATGCCTTCACAAAATCAAAAGCAGGAGGATGGCGTTACGATATTATTTATCAAGGACTGAAAGTTAACATGCCAGATGTCTGTGCTGCCATTGGGTTGGTACAAATGAAAAAATATGATGACAAGCTCTTAAAACAAAGAAAAAGAGTCTTTGATAGATATAATGAAGCATTTAAAAAACAGCATTGGGCAGTATTGCCGCCTAATGAAAATGAGATTGCTATACCCTCATTTCATTTGTATGCATTAAGGATTAAGGATATTTCGGAGGCGCAAAGAGATCTAATTATTGATGAGATCACGAAAAAGGAAGTAGCAGTTAATGTGCATTTCATCCCCATGCCCATGTTGACATTGTTTAAGGAAAAAGGCTATAAGATTGAAGACTATCCGAATGCTTTTGCGCAGTACAAAGGAGAAATCTCTCTACCAATTTATCCGCAGTTAACCAACGAGCAAATTGATACGGTAATTGAAGCAGTTATTTCCTCTTATGAAAAAGTGATATGCTAAAACGGCTTTTTGATATACTATTTTCGCTGGTTGGGATATTCTTTCTTCTACCAATATTTATTGTGTTTGCAATACTAATTATGATTGACTCAAGTGGCGGTATATTTTATAAGCAAGTTAGGGTTGGGAAAGATATGCAGGATTTTAAATTGTTGAAATTTAGAACGATGTACACAGATGCTGATAAAAAAGGGTTGCTAACGGTGGGTCAAAGAGATAGCAGAATTACAAAAGTCGGTTATACCCTACGAAAATATAAGGTAGATGAGTTGCCTCAATTGTTCAATGTTTTGCTGGGAGACATGAGCCTCGTAGGGCCGAGGCCTGAGGTGAGAAAGTACGTGGATATGTATAATGCGGAGCAACAGAAAGTGCTCAGTGTGAAGCCAGGAATTACGGATTATGCCTCCATTGAGTATGTCAATGAAAATGAACTGCTAAAAAATGCAATAGATCCAGAGCAGTTATATATTGATGAAATTATGCCAGAAAAACTACGGCTTAATCTTAAGTATATTGCGGAGAACAGTTTTGTAAATGATATAAAAATCATTCTAAATACATTGAAGGCGATTGTCTCATAATGTTATGTACCTAAAATATTTCAAAAGGATATTTGATTTTCTGTTAGCGTTATTCCTGATTTTAGCGTTGTCTCCCCTTTTATTAATTTTGACAATTGTTAATTTTTTTGCTGTAAAGGGCAAAGTATTCTTTCATCAGAAGCGTGTAGGCTATAAGAAAAATTCTTTTGATTTAATTAAATTTAAAACTTTAATTGAAGTAAGTCAAGCTGCTGATAATAAGTATATTATAATAGATAGTTTAACTAAAGAACATTTTAAATTTCCTCCTTGGAGTAGGAAATTACGCGCCAGCTCTTTGGATGAATTACCCCAGCTATTTAATATTTTGAAAGGTGAAATGAGTTTTGTGGGACCCCGACCTTTGCCAGTTATATATTTAGAGTATTACACAAAGGAGGAACAAAAAAGACATGATGTACAACCGGGTCTGACTGGTCTTGCACAAGTGAATGGTAGAAATGAACTACCCTGGGATGAACGATTACAAATGGATATTGACTATGTAGAAAAGGTATCTTTTGTTTTAGATATTAAAATTTTTTGGAAGACATTTTTGCAGCTATTCAAATCTCAGAAAGTGGATATGTCTGTATCTTTGATTGATGAGCGGGGACGAGTTTCTGATTCTTGATTACTTGTTTTTGATTTTGTGCTGTTCAAAACTCATAAGTACGTACTGTTACTCATTGTGGAATTTCTTCTTGATGCTATACCTTGCAATGGGAAAGAGAGATTGTATTATAATGTAGAAGAACTCTTCCCCTTGGTCTGTGTCCTCTTCCCCGTGGTCTGTGTCTTCACAGAACACCTACCTGAAAGAGTAAAACAGTAT
>CAYRIF010000354.1:0-2636 GCA_964424205.1 uncultured Roseivirgaceae bacterium
TCTGAATAATATTTTCTACGTCTTCTCCAACATAACCTGCTTCTGTCAAAGAAGTTGCGTCAGCGATAGTAAAAGGCACATTTAAAACTCGGGCCAATGTTTCGGCTAACAATGTTTTTCCTGAACCTGTTGGACCTACCAAAAGAATATTCGATTTAGACAATTCAATTTCATTGCTATCTTTTTTTCCTTTTAGATTAGCTTTTACTCTTTTATAGTGATTATAAACTGCGACAGACAATACTTTTTTTGCGTGTTCTTGCCCTATTACGTATTCATTTAAGTACGTGTGAATCTCTTTTGGTGTCGGTAAATCTACCTCATCATTACTTAAGGCTTCATCAAATTCATCTTTGATTATCTCATTGCATAAATCAACGCATTCATCGCATATATACACGCTTGGTCCTGCAATAAGCTTTGGAACTTCTTGTTGACTCTTACCACAAAAATTACAATGCTTTAATTCTTCTGTTGTATCGTTATCTTTTTTATCTGTCATATTTCTACTATTAATCCTATTAATTGATATTTTACCAAAAAACAAAACTAGAGATAGACAATTCCTATAAATAGTTCGTATATTTGATTATTTATTGCTATATGGGTCTTTTTTAGCAAACTTAAAGAGATGTTTTGACTACTAAAAAGCCAACATTGACAAATACTAGCAATTTGTCAATGTTGGCTTTGAATTCCAGATTAAAAACTTATAGTTATTTTCTTTGCATTAACACTTCATCAATCAATCCATAATCCATTGCTTCTTGAGCGCTAAAAAAGTTATCCCTATCCGTGTCTTTTTCAATTTCCTCTGGTGTTTTTCCTGTATGTTTTGCCATTACCCTATTGAGCCTATCTTTTAATTTTAATGCTTCCTTTGCATGAATATCAATATCAGAGGCTTGGCCTTGATAACCACCAGATAATTGATTAATCATAATTCGGGAGCTTGGCAACGAATAACGTTTCCCTTTTGCTCCAGCAGTCAATATAAGCGATCCCATACTAGCAGCTTGTCCCATACAAATAGTGCTCACATCTGGCTTAATAAATTGCATCGTATCGTAAATTGACATGCCAGCAGTGACAACACCGCCTGGACTATTAATATACAACGAAATGTCTTTTTCAGAATTTTCTGCTTCAAGAAATAACAATTGTGCCACAATTAAATTTGCCATATGGTCTTCAACCTGACCAACCATAAATATAATTCTTTCTTTTAACAGACGCGAAAATATATCGTAAGAGCGTTCGCCACGAGCTGTTTTTTCAACAACCATAGGCACTAAATTCATCATTTCTTCAATAGGTGACATGTTTTTATCTCAATTATTTTGGTATTATAAGGAAGATTCCATCATCTTATCAAAAGAAATCTTCTTTTCTTTCACTTTAACTTGAGAAAGAATCCATTCGACAGCCTGAGCTTCAAGTACAGAGTTCTCGATAGAAGCCAGTAATTCTGGGTTTTTGTAGTAGTACTCGACTATTTGTGGAGGATTTTCAAATGTTTGAGAAATTTCAATAACTTTTTCTCTTACTTTAGTGTAATCAACTTGAATATTTTGGTCTTTCGCCACTTTTCCGATAATTAATGAATTCACAATTCGTTCTTTTGCAGGTTCAATAAAATCTTTGTGGTCAGGGTGAGGAGGATTTTCAATACCCATTTGCTGAGCTTGATTCATCGCTTGATGAGCCAATGCTTCGCTTTCGCGTTCAATCATTTTTTCTGAAATAAACACATCTTTAACTGCATCTCTTACCGCCTTCAAAACAGTTTCTTTTGACTTGGCTAGAATCACATTAGACATTTCTCTTTCTAAATTTGCTTTAATTTCGGACTTTAAATCTTCTTCTTTACCCGATTCAACACCAAACTCTTTAACAAAATCTTCATCAACTTTTGGCAATTTCCCACGTTTATGATCAATTACTTCAAATTCAAAAGTAACCTTTTCACCAGCAATTTCTTTAACATTGAACGCCTCTGGAAATTCTATTTCTTGGGTAGCAGCATCACCTTTTTTCATGCCAATAAGGGCTTTAATCAAGGCATCAGGTACGCCACTTTCACCAAGCAAAATTCCCATTTTTTCTTTGCCAGATTTGGGGTGAATTTGTTTCTCACCGACTTTTGCGGCGTATTTAATAGTGATTAAATCTCCGTCTGCAATTTTCGCTTTAGTATCTTTCCATTCTTGCTTCTGTTTTTGCAATTTTTTTATCATTGCATTCACGTCTTTTTCTGAAACCTCAGAAACTTCTTTAGAAACGGAGATGGATGCAAAATCAACATCAGGAATTTCAGGCATAACTTCCAGTTTTGCAGTAAATGAGTAACTGCCATCATCGAGATCCTTGACTTCTGTGACTTCTGGTCTTTCAGCAATTTCCAGGTCGTTATCTTTTATGGCTTGTTGAATAGTCGTGTTAATTAAATCTCCAAGAACTTCTTGTCTTGCGTGAGAACCATAACGCTTAGTGATTATGTTTTTAGGAACTCGTCCTGGTCTAAATCCTTTAATACGAACTTCTTTGCCTAATTCATTTAATTTTTCTGATACTTTAGAAGCGATTGTCTCGCTTGGAACGGTTACATTTAAAATTCTTTCCAAACCTTCAGTTTT
>CAYRIF010000355.1:0-2590 GCA_964424205.1 uncultured Roseivirgaceae bacterium
AACAGGGATTGGGGAGAGAGGAAATAAGACAAAAGACTTAAGACAAAAACATTATAAGGTTATAAAAAAAGACATGAAAATAATTTTTACAACAGCCTTACTATTTGTTACAGCAATGCTATTTGCCCAAGAATTCCCTTCTGATATGTGGCATGAGGGAAAACTCATCACTGTAGATGGCGATACCCTGAGGGGTAACATAAAGTATAGCTTAGAGACCGATGCGGTACAGATAGAAATTAACAAGAGTGTTCAGACCTACAGTGCTCGAAAAATTATCCACTTTGATATTTATGACAAGTATTTTGAAAGCTACAGACAGTTTTATGCTTTGCCTTATGAAACCTCCCCGAATTATAAAGTACCCGTACTATTTGAAGTGCTGTACGAAGGACCACTTACATTACTTTGTAGAGAGTATATCACCCAGGAAAATGTACCACAATATAATGCAGGCTACTATAATAACAATAGGGTTTACAGCACTTATCGGTTGTCCTATAAATACTTTTTCGTGACCGAAAAAGGAAAAATGATTCCGTATTACCAAAAAAAGAAGGAACTGTTAGAAATGATGCAAAAGAAAGCACCGCAGATAAAACAGTTTATAAAAACCAATAGTCTGAAACACGATCGCAGAGGTGATTTGGTGAGAATCACTGCTTATTATAACTCACTGTTGAGTGGTAGGTTTTAGGAAGGTGAAATATAATCGGTTTTCAACATTAACTAGTTACACGCCATAAATCTAAAAATCTTATCTCTAAGCCGCTGTAGAAACTTTCATCTTCAAATAAATTCAACTAACTTCCCAAAATAAATTTTAAACGAAATAAAATAATGGCAAAACCCCTGATTTTAGTGTCAAATGACGATGGCATCACCTCGAAAGGAATTCGTGTGTTGATAGATGCAATGAGTGAAATAGGTGAAGTGGTGGTCGTCGCTCCCAACAGCCCGCAATCGGGAATGGGTCATGCCATTACGATTGGCGATACATTGCGGTTAGACGAGTCAAATATTTTTGATAAGCATATCACCGCTTATGAATGTTCAGGCACCCCGGCTGACTGTGTGAAATTGGCAAAGCACCATGTTTTGAAAGACAGAAGACCTGATTTGGTTGTGAGTGGCATTAACCATGGAAGTAACACTTCCATCAGTGTATTGTATTCTGGCACCATGTCTGCGGCAATTGAGGGAGCGATAGAAAATTTACCTTCCATTGGTTTCTCTTTGTGCGACTATTCTTCGAAAGCGGATTTTTCGCATACCACAGCAACTGTAAAAAAGATTGCAAAGATGGTATTGAAAAACGGCTTACCAAAGGGTATTGCGCTCAATGTGAATATTCCACCAAAAAGGAAGGAACCCATTAAAGGAATAAAAATATGTCGCCAGGCAAATGCCAAATGGCAAGAGGAATTTGACAAGCGTCGCGATCCAAATGGCAGGCAATACTTTTGGATGACGGGAAATTTTGTGAATTTTGACTCGGGCGAGGATAATGATGAATGGGCAATTGCTAACAATTATGTGTCGGTAGTGCCATGTCAGTTTGATATGACGGCATACGATGCTATTGGGTTTTTGAATGAGGACGGTGGATTTGAAGAGTAGACTAGAACGGTGTTTATTAGAATATTTGACTTTTCTTTGCACAAAGTGAGTGGAAGTACCGAATGCAATGACTATTCTGGTGTTGTAGATAGGACAGGTGACAAGATCAAATTCAGTAAATTTTTGGCAACAGCAATGTATTGCGATAATAGGGCTGGGCTGCTGAAAGGGAATTTCTTTCTAACATGACTAATGATTAAAGTTTCCTATTATAAAGTGGCAGCTTCACAGCTGAAAATGTATCATTCGCTAGATGAGTTGCTGTTGGTTTTTGAAGCGGATAATTGATCACCACGAGCTATTTTTTGATGCCTATCGGTAGTAAAATTATCATAAGATCAATCAGCACATTTTCATTGCAAATTTTACACAAGTAATATTTCTAAATCTTATTGATTGCATAAAAGGAGGCATCATAAGAGATTTGCATATACTTTTTTATCTAAATAAAACTACTATGGAATTATCTGCAAGTGACAAGTTAAAGTTTTGCCAAGTTTGCGAAAAAAGAAAAATGGATTTCAATGTTGGAATTATTTGTTCACTGACGGGAGAAAAACCTGCTTTTGTAAGCAAGTGTGATGACTTTGTGATGGACATGGAAGAAGCCAATAGAAAAGCAATACTAAAGCAGAAAGCTGAAGCAGGAGAGGTAAGTGGAGGAGGTTTTCGTGCCGAGAAAGCGGGCATTCAAAAAGGAGTAATGGGTGGTGTTCTTATGATGGTAATCGCAGCCATATGGTTTTTTGCAGGGCTCGCTGCTAATCGTATTTTCTTTTATCCCCCAGTATTATTTTGCATAGGGGCTTATGGACTAATCAAAGGATTGGCGACGGGTAATTATTCGGGAAAACGGTAGGTTATCGCTAATACCATTTTAATTTTAAAATGGTAGAATTATTTTTGTTAACCCGCATTACAAGACTTTATAAAAAAAAGTAGCATAAAAAATCTAACTTTTTGGAAATAA